>JAAYGR010000238.1 GCA_012727675.1 Bacillota bacterium | reverse complement strand
TGGACATGCCTGGCTCTTTCTTGGGGATCCTCACTGATAGGATACCATCTTTATACTCAGCCCGTGCTTGATCGGGCTTGACCTCCACCGGGAGAGGAACTGTCCGGGCAAAACTCCCGAAGTGGCGTTCAGTGCGGTAGATGTTTTCATCCTTAAGCTCTTGACTCTGCTTCATCTGACCGCTTATCCTCACGGAATTTTCATCTACATAGAGTTGCAAGTTCTCTTTGCTTACTCCGGGAACTTCAGCATTGACGATCACTTCAGACTCTGTCTGGTAGATATCTATTTTGGGAATCCGGCCTTCTCCCCAGTATGGGAAGGAACTGCGCTCCAAGAACTCCCACATGTCCCTACTCAGCTCCCGCAGAGGACGCCACGGCATGAGGCTCATTCCTATCACCTCCTCCAACCACGGCAGTTTCAGTACAACCTTATTTTCCCCATGATTGAAAGCAGTTATGAGCCGGTCAGCCACTGTACGATGGAGCTTAAGGTTTCCCGGCGGGGTCTGATGGTGGTACTGCACTCTGGAATAGATCTTAGGAAGGTTTCTCCATAGGATTTACCCAGAAGTCTTGAGTCACAGACAACTATGACGCCGTGGTCCGATGTCCGCCTGATGAGGCGTCCAAACCCCTGCTTGAACCGGATCACCGCCTGGGGAACCATGTACTCGACAAAGGGGTTGCGGCCCGTCTCCTCCAGGCGGCGAATCCGGGATGCCACCACTGGATGGTCTGGAACTTGGAAGGGCAGCTTGGTCAGGATCACGCAGGATAGGGCTTCTCCCGGCACATCAACCCCTTCCCAAAAGCTGCTGGTGCCGAAAAGAACCGATCTTGTGTCCTTTCGGAAATGCTCAAGCAGCAGACTTCTGGCGGTTGTTCCCTGACAGAGAGCACGGATCCCTGCCTCCGCCAAAGGTTCACAACAGTACTGATAAACTTCCCGCAGCAAACGGTAAGAAGTAAATAGGACAAAGGCACGGCCGGAGGTGGCCAGGAGTACATCCTTGACATACTCCGCCAGGTCACTTCCATATTGACCGTACTTTGGTTCACCGATATCTGTCGGTATGCAAAGCAGCACTTGCCGACGGTAATCAAAGGGTGATGCAATTAGCTCCTCCAAGGGCGGCTGCCCTAAGCAGTTATCCTGAATGATATCTATCCCATCCAAACCCAGACGGCGGCGGATATGGTCAAAGCGTCGGTCAATGGCCAAGGTTGCCGAAGTTAGGACCACAGCGGCTAGGTTACGATAGACTCCCTGTCTCAGTACTTCAGCCACCTCGATGGGCGCTGCATGGAGACTTGGCTCACTTCTTCTGCCGCTCAACTCACCCCAATAGACGTAATCGGAGGGCGGCTCCCCCGACATGAATTCGAGGATTGACCGGCTTTGACTGATACGGTTCTCCAAGGCCCCCAGTTCGGCCTTGAATATATCCCATTTCTCCCCTTCTGCTGCACTCAGGCGGTCCCTAAAGCTTCTCAGGACACGCTCCAAATCCTTGAGACTTGTCAGGAAGGCCCGGCTTTCTTCGGACAAGACCGGCCAAAGCTGGATGCCCCCGGGGGTTGGCCAAAGGGGCGCAGTCCGCTCACCGCCATCTCCCTTGATGAGGTCTGCCGCTCGGTCGAAAAATATGCTGCAGGCTGTTTGGGAACGCTGCAGCTCTGGAATCACTTCGCCGGTCAGCTCAACTAATGCTGCTTGGGCCCTAGACTCCTGCATGCCGGGGGCGGTTTCCAGCACCGCCTGGATTTGATGCAGAAGCCCAACAGTTCTTCCCTGCTTAATGCGCTGCAGGCGGCCTAGGAGGCGGCTTACGCCTACCTTGCTGAGGCTGAGTCCAAAATGCTCTGTAGCCACATCCTCTACATGGTGGGCTTCATCTAGAATAATGTAGCGGTACGGCGGCAGGACTGAGCGCTTAGTATCAAAACCCATCACCTGCCGCACTGCAAGATCGGCAAACAACAGATGATGGTTGACAATAATTATATCTGCTTCAAAGGCCTGCTTGCGTTCCTTAAAGTAAAAACAATCCTTGATATACGGACAGCGGGCCCGAAGACAAACATCACTTTCAGCGCAGATCTCCCACCAGGTTTCCTCACTGAGGGGAAAATCAATCTCACTGCGGGAACCGGTTTTGCACCTTGTAAGCCATTCCGCTAAGGCAGCCAGCTCCTCTTCTTCCCTTTTGGTCCATAGGCTGACTTGACCATGCTGCCCCAGGGTTTGGAAGCGGTAAAGACAGAGGTAGTTGCTCCATCCTTTGATTACCGCAACCTGCAGATCGGTATCAATTACACTCTGCAGGAAGGGAACATCTTTGTTGATCAGCTGCTCCTGGAGATTGATGGTATTGGTAGAGACGATCACCCTTTCCCTCGAAAGGGAAGTCCAGTAGCTTGCCGGAACCAAATACGCCAAAGACTTGCCGGTTCCAGTGCCGGCTTCTATCAGAGCAGCCCTTCCCTCCCAAAGGGCCCTGGCCACTGTTTTCGCCATTAGAAGCTGTCCGGGTCGTTCCTCATAGCCCTCAAGCCGCTGGGAGATAGCCCCTCCTGGCATGAAGACTTCCTCAATACGGCCTTGCAGATCTCCAAGATTCAGCTTATCAAGGCCCGCTTTCTTCTGTTCTCCACCATTCATGCAGTCTGGCTCCTGTCTCTTCCTAAAGGTCACTCTAACACTTCTATTTAAAGGAGCCGCTACCTGCTGCTATGGTTTCCTCCGTCCCCAAAGGTCGAGTCTGTGTAGTATCATATGGTTTTCAATTACTTGGGAGAAGGAGATCCGTTCGGCCAAGAGGTGGATCAAAATCAAGAAAACCAGAAGCATCAGCCGGGCCGGCAGGGCCAGAGCGTAACAGCTGGCCAGCCCTATTAGGGCACCTAAGGCATTGGAGCCGACATCACCCATCATCACCTCACCCCTCAGATCGAAGGGAAGGTAGCCGAGGAAACTGCCGATCCAGGGCAGCAAAACCAGGGATACGGGATTTCCCGCCAGCAAGATGAGCCCGTATCCCAAAAGGAAGACTTTACCAGCCCGGCCGGGCCGAAGATCGAATAGATTCAGAGTGTTGGCCGATGCCGCAATTAAAAGACCGTCCACCGCCGCTGCCGGGAGACTGAATACCGTGGGCGCTCTCCCGAAAACTTCGGGAGATAAACGGTAAGCTGCCAGCACAAACCCCAGGCCCGCACCGGCTGCGGCCTTTATACCCCCGGTGGTCAGCTGTCCATTGAAGAACGCCCTGCCGTGACCTAGAAGACCCCTTTGCTGACGGTTTCCCACAAGATCATCAAAAAGACCTAAGAGGCCGTATCCCAAAGCAGCCGCCAGAAAGAGTACTGAAGACTGAGCTGCCCGCCCCAACATGGATGTCCATGGAAAAGGCTTTGCCAGTCCCAGCAGTGCCCCCAGCAGTGAACCGATCAGGATGAATAGAAAGCCGCCACCCACCGGCACATCTTCCTGCCGGTAATTCACCCGGATGGCACCTCCCGTGCTCATCAGTTCAAGGAAAGCCGGCACAGCCAGATAGGTTATTAGGCCTGATAATGTGGAGAGCAAAAGGATCTGCAACTGCGTGTTCCCCCTAAACGCCCCAGCGAAGAAGGCAGCGCCAATGACGAAGGATCGTCAGAAGTACATGAACCAGCTGCCGGCCCCGGTGAACCATGCCCCGAAAATCTCTACCTGTCCGCCGATGGGTCATAGCTACCGGCACCTCCACCACCCGGCAGCCCAAACGGTGAACCCCCATTCCCAAGGCAGTCTCAATGCCAAACCCGTAGCCAGATCCCAGCTCCTGCCAGACTGACCTCTTCATAGCCCGCTGACCGGAAAGAGGCTGCGTTAGGAGTGGGCCTCCGCTCCTTTTGATTGCCCACCGGGATAGGCTCTGAACCAACCCGAAACCGCCTTCTCCCGGCGTCAGCGGAAACACAGCGATGGACATATCTGCATCTCCCGCCATCACAGGCTTAAGGAGAGCAGCTGCCTCCCTGGCGCTCTCCCCTAAGTCGGCATCCAGAAGCAGTAAGATATCTCCCTTGGAAAGGGCGCAACCCACAGCCAGGGCTTGTCCCTTGCCGGAGTTGGCCGCGAGGGAAAAGGTCAGTGCCCCGGCCTCCCTGGCAGCCTGAGCTGTTCCGTCGTGGGAGCCATCATCAATGACGATTATCTCATTGATTCCTTCAACGGTCTGAAGGGCCCGGATGGTCTCTCCGACCATCCCTTCTTCGTTATAAGCTGGAATAACGGCGGATACTTCCATCGCCTCAACCTTTCTAGCGATGATTTTCCAAGCTGTCGATGGCAGTCCAGGGTGCTTTGGCGTGCCTGCCTACGCCGTAATAACCTGTCTTCTTGGATGAAAGTCCCAGAACTAACGCGATCCTGCCCGCGGCATCATCCAGATTATCTAGAGCCAAAACACCGATCTTCGCAAGCTCATTAAGGTGGTTTTCCATCTCCGCTGTCCCGATAACAGCAATCCCCATGCCTGCATCCTTTGCCTGTGCCGCCAGCTGCTTCTCCCAATCTGCGGTGCTGTCCCCGCCGCTCCCTACCAATAGGACGATGTCGACAGAGCTGTCGGGTGTTTGCTCCGTTCCTTCTCCCAAGAGCCCTTTGGTACCATCAGCCAACGCCTGCAGGTTAAGGATAAAGCTTTGACCGTGGGACAGTCCCCCGGGGTGCCCCGACTGTAAAGCGGCATGTTCTTCCACCGCCAGTCCGCTGATCAGTTTGCTTCCTACCACTACAGCCCCCGCCTTTTCCATAAGACCTTTGAGGGGTTCCTGCCAGTTTTCACGCCATCCATCATCGGCATAGACTACACTGACCCTGCGGCCGGCTAATGCACCTTCTATCAAGGGCAGTTCCAGGGCTGCCAAGAGGGCCTTATGGTCATTGATTTGGCTGATGAGTACCGCATTCTCTTTCTCCAAGAGATCCCGTTCTGACTGCAGCATGTCAAAGCGCTTCTCAAGGCCGGCAATGAGCTTTTCCTGGCTTTCAATCAGTTTACCTTCATCCAGCAAACTAGCCCCAATGAGAATTCCAAGACCTAAAGCAAGAAAAACAGCTGTCAAAGATGCTATGTGGTATCTAATATCCAGGATGATGGATGAGTCCCCCTTTCTTTTTCACCACCGCCAGGCAAGGCGTACCTGGAGCAAGATCAGGCGCAGCACCTGCCGAACGGGAGAAGACAGCATCAGGAGCACGGCCAACGGCAGGGCAGCAGCCACCAATACCTGCAGCAAGTGGCGGCGGCCGGGCCTGGTCTTATAGAGCTCACTGACGCCCCGGGCATCCACCAATACCGAACCCACCTTGAGCCTGACCAGAAAAGTGCTGGCCATTCCCGGCCTTCCCTTTTCCAAGAAATCGATCATGCTGGAGTGGGTGCCCACGGCCACGATGAGGGAGGCGCCAAGTTCATAGGCCAACAAGAGGGCAATATCCTCACTGGTACCAGGTGCAGCCACAGTCTTGGCCGAAAGACCAAGCTCCTTAACTCTCCCGAGACCCGGAGCCCTGCCGTCGGGGTAAGCATGAACCAGAATCTCTGCTCCGCTCTGCAGCGCAGTATCAGAGACGCTGTCCATGTCTCCTACGATTAGGTCGGGTTTGCATCCCATCTCAAGCAGTGCATCGGCACCGCCATCTACCCCGATTAGGACTGGTTTGACGTCGGCAATGTAGGACCGGAGAGTATAAAGGTCGGCCCGGTAATTGTGGCCCCTGACAACCACCACCACATGACGGCCGGCGATCTTGGTTTCAAGGGGCGGAAACTCCACATCCCCAAGCACAAACCCCTTTTCCCGCTGGGCAAACTCCAAAGTGTTATCGATGAATTTCTCAGCCAGGGAGATTAAATTGGACTGGGCTTCGGCTAGCTGCCGCCGGATCATTGCCTCTGTCAGCACAGTCCCCTCCCCCAACAGCTCCCCTCCTAAATTCTCAATCCGGCTGTCCACTATCCGGATCTGTTCGCCCTCTCTGATCCTTTCCATGATCTCCCCTCCGGCCCTATCCACTAGGATGACTCCATACTTGGCCAAAAGCTGGGGGCCAAGATTAGGATAGCGGCCGGTGCTGAAGGGCTGGGCATTGATCACCGCCTTTACCTTGGCCTCCAAGAGGGACTGGGCAGCAACTTCATCGAGATCCGAATGATCGATCACCGCAATATCTCCTGGCCGCAGCCGCTTGATGAGGTCCTTGGTTTTTCCATCGACCCTGGCAGTGCCCTGCACCTTCACCGACAGCCGACCCCCTCAAATGAAAAACGGGAGAAGCTCTGTCTCCTCCCGTTGATAGTATGTACATCGCCGCCAAAGGCCTATACCCTGTCTTCCTCCTTAACCAAGGTGGGCTAAGCTTTCCTTGGTCCTAAGTTCCAGCCTGATTTGATCTGCCAGCTTGGCGATGAAGGAAGAATTGGTGGGACGACCTCGATTGGCATCCACTGAATAACCGAAGGTGCGGTGAAGAACCTCCACATCTCCCCGGGACCACGCTGTCTCGATGGCATGGCGCATGGCCCGCTCAACTTTTTCCGGTGAAGTGCGGTTCCGTTTGGCAATGACCGGGTATAAGACTTTGGTCACACGTCCCAGGAGCTCTACATCGTCGATCACCAAGGAGATCCCGTCCTTTAAGTAGCGGTATCCCTTGTAGTGGGCCGGTATCCCAAGCTCTGTGAGGCGGCTGGCGATGAGCTCTTCAATGACTGCCTGCCGCTGCCAAGATGAAGCCTGCATCTGCTGCCATTCCTCCCCGGTGCTCCCTCCTAGGGCCGCTTCCCGAATTCGCTGAAGCAAGCTGGCAGGCTCAAAGGGCTTCATCACAAAGCAGTGGGCCCCCGAATCCAAGGCTCTCTCGATGAAATCCTCTCCATCAAAGGCGCTGAGAATCACGAACCTGCTTTTCACCCTTTGTTTTTCCATCTGTTCCAATACGCCCAAGCCGTCAATTTGGGGAAGCACTAGGTCCAGGATAACAACATCGGGCTCAAGTTCCACGATCTTCTTGACAGCGGTAAGGCCGTCGTGGACCACACCGAGGCATACCATGTCCGGCTCCTTATTGATCCAGGCCTTTAAGAAAGTACAGATCTCTTTGTTGTCATCTACTACCAATACCCGGATTGTACTATCTGCCACAGCCTACCACCCCATGAGTTAGTACCTGTTCCACAATTCGGCACTCTCTAGGGGGGTTCCTTCCAGGCCGGGCTTTAGGAGGCCAGGACCTCGGTTTGAACAGGTGGATGAATCTGCGCTCCTCGCTTGGAACCGGCTGCCCAAAGACCTGCTTCGTGGAGCATCCATTCAGCAAAGATTCCATATCCCCGCTGGGGGTCATTGACAAAGACGTGGGTAACAGCCCCTACCAAAGCCCCGTTTTGGAGTATGGGACTGCCGCTCATCCCCTGGATGATCCCTCCCGTCCGGCTGAGAAGCCGCTCATCGGTTACCTTAAGGATTATTCCTTTGTCATCTGGACGGCTTTGGGCATTGACCTTGATGATTTCAACAGCGAAGGATTCTACCCGTTCTCCGTCGATCACTGTCAAGATCTCAGCCGGTCCCAGCTGCACATGGGATGCAAGGGCCACCGGCACTTCCCGGTCCCACTGGGATGGGAGCACACTGCTGGTGAGGCGCCCGAAGATCCCGAATTTGGTGTTCTTCTCTATGGTGCCGATGGAATCTTGTTCGCTGCGAAAAGTACCCCTCTTCTCCCCGGGGCTGCCCCGCAAACCCCGGCGGATTTCAGATATCTGAGCACGGACAATGCGGCCGTCTTCAACAAAGGCCGGGCTGCTGGTAGGAGTGGTAATTAGATGTCCCAAGGCCCCGTACTTCCCAGATGCCGGATGATAGAAAGTCAAAGTGCCGACTCCCGCGGTGGGTTCCTCTAGGACTATCCCCAACATGTACCTGGGAGAGGCATTTCTCCCCCTGCCGGAATCCACCTCTGCGGGGCGGATCCGCACAGGAAGCCTTTTCCCCTCCCTTCTGATAGTCACCACAATCTCCCTTCGCGACTGACCGAGTTTATCAATTAGGGCTGCTCCGTGTTGAACGCTCCGCACCGGTTCTCCGGCAATCTCCTCGATGATATCTCCCGGCAAAATTCCTGCATCCCTGGCTGGATAGTACTCCCTCCCATCAACTCCCATTACGGGAAAGGTCCTGCTGACAATAAGGCCCCGGGTGGTAAGAAGAATCCCCACTGCCTGCCCCCCGGGGCGGACATATACTTGGGGAACCACATCCACTACCATCTGCCTAAAGGGGATCAGGTCCATAAATCTAAATTCCAAGTCAACCCGACCTAGCTCCTGGGGACGGAGGGTAAAGCCTTCATCGGTTCTGACCAAGATCTCGTTGGATCCCGTTAGGTCTTTAACTGTAAAGAGGGGGAGGACCTGCAGAAGCTGCTCTTGTCCTGCTAGGAGCCGCATGTGAACCGGCAGCTTGAGGAAGGAAAAGAAGAAAAATGAACCGGAAGCGAGAAGGATGATGAAAATCAAAACTGCTGCGATACGCCGTCTACTGCTACCCATTAGCTCCACGCTCCTCATCGGATAAATCGGGAAACAAAAAAAGGGCCGAAGGCTCTGCCTGACCCTTATAATTCCCGCCCCCCGTGGGAGCTATGTTAGGAAGTAGACCGCTGGGAAAGCAATTGGCGGGCATGCTGCCGACTTACCTCTGAGTCCCCATCTCCCGCCAGCATGCGGGCAATTTCCTCAACTCTGCCTTCCCCATCCAAAGGTTTCACAACCACCCGGGTAGAACCGCCCCTGACTTCCTTGTAAATGGATAGATGGTGATCTGCTGCACCGGCAACCTGAGCCAGATGGGTTACACACAAGACCTGGCGGTGCCGGGCCAGTCTAGCCAGCTTGGCTCCTACCGCCAAGGCTGTGCTGCCGCCTATACCTGTATCTACTTCATCGAAAACCAAGGTGGGCACATCTTCACTTTCCGCCAGTATCGACTTTAAAGCAAGCATCAAGCGGCTGGCCTCACCGCCGGAAGCAACCTTCGCCAAGGGCCTCAGCTCTTGACCTGGATTGGCAGAAAACAGGAACTCCACCTGATCTGCACCCCGGCTGGTCACCTGTACCCGCATCTTGCTCTCCCGGTGGGGATAGAGAATGCCGTCATCGCTGGGGATTTGGCTTACCTTGACCTGAAAGCGGGCATTGCCAAGATTGAGATCAGGCAGCTCCCTAAGCACTTGGCCCTCCAGCTCCTTTGCCGCTGCCTGCCTCGCCTGGGAGAGCCTCCCGGCGAGATCGCCTAGCTCCAGGGATGCCTCCTCCAGCTCTTTCTCAACCTCGGATGCCCTGATCTCGCTGTTTAGCAGCTCCTCCAGCTCTGCCGACACTTTCTCAGCATAGGCCAAGATCGCAGCGGTTCCCTCTCCGTACTTTCTCTCAAGGCGCTGAATCAGCGCCAAACGCTCTTCCACCTGGCTAAGCCTTTGGGGATCTGCCTCCAGCCCCTCAGCATAGTCTCGCAGCTCCCAAGCTGCCTGCTGTATATTGGCATTAGCTGACTCCAGCATCTGGAAAATCCCAGTCAACCGATCATCATGCCGCTGTCCCTGCTGGACAAAGCTTAGGACTTTCCCCAGACCCTCCAGCACACTTCCTGTACCAGACCCGTCTCCCTGCAGCAAACCGTAAGCCGAAGCAACAGCCTCTCTCAGTTTCTCCCCGTGGCGCAGGATTTCCCGTTCCTTGGCCAGTTCCTCTTCTTCCCCAGGAATCAACTCAGCCGCCGCAATTTCATCTTGTTGGAACTTCAGAAGATCCACCTGCCGCAGGCGGGCTTGCTCATTGAGAATCAAGCGCTCCCTTTCTTGGGCAAGGGATCGAACCTTGGCGTAAGTAGTCTCCACCTTCCCGCGCAGGGCAATGAGTTCTTCCCCGCCGGCTGCATCCAGCATCTCCAAATGCTGCTGGGGATCCAGGACTGCATGGTGTTCCTCCTGCCCTTGGATTTCTACTAGGAAAGCGCCAATTTCCTTAAGTGCTGAAACGGTGGCCAGCCTTCCGTTTACCCAGCACTTGTTCCGGCCTGAGCGGTGAATCTCCCGGGCCACAACCAGCTCACTGCCGTCGTGGTCAAATCCCATTTGCAAAAGCAGGTCCTTGAGGGTATGAATTCTAGCAATATCAAAGATTCCCGCAAGCCACGCAGAGTCAGCACCGGTTCTGATAGCTTCAGTGTAGGCCCTGCTTCCTGTCAGCATGGCAATGGCATCCAATATAATAGACTTTCCTGCACCTGTTTCCCCTGTTAAGACCGTCAGTCCCCGGCCGAACTCCAGCTCCAGGGACTCGATGAGAGCGTAATTCTTGATCTGCAGCAACCGCAGCAAACCTGATCCCTCCAAGCAGTTCCCCTTCAGGGCCCAAAGAAAAGACCGCTCATTCCTGCTGTCTCAACTTGCGAAATTCATCCAGGATAGTCCCGACAGGCTCCAGGGGCGGTTCGTCTAGATCTGCCTTCACGATAACCAAAATGGTATCATCTCCGGCTATGGTTCCCAGGATCTCCGGCCACCTGAGGGCATCAATGGCCGCGGCCACAGCATTGGCGGTACCGGATAAAGTCTTAAGTATAACCATGTTTTGGGTATAGTTGACTTCGATGACATAGTCTTGAAAACTGCGGCGGGCCCGCCTCAGCATATCACCAGAGGTGGGCTCATAGGGTGCATCGTAGCGGTAGCGCCCATTACCGGTGGGCATCTTGACCAGCCGCAGCTCCTTGACATCCCGGGAGACTGTAGCCTGGGTGACCTCAATACCCTCCTGGCGGAGCAGATCAGCCAGCTCTTCTTGGGTTTCGATTTCCCTCTCTCTGATCAAGCGAAGAATCAATGCCTGACGTTTTGTTTTCATTGATATCCCCTATCCCAAAGCCTTTTTTAGAAAAAGCCTCTCCAAGCATAGTCAGGTGACGGGGTGAGGAGGATGCAGTGCAGGATAATTCAGCCGCTGACCCAGCACCTGGTAGAAGTTCCGGCGGCCCAGTTTAATGAATTTAGCACGGACATCAGCTTTTCGCACTAAAACGGAGTCCTCCGGTGTTATAGCAACACCTGTCTGACCGTCGGCAGTCAAAACCACTTTGCTGGTCCTGTCAGGAACAACCCTCACCCTAACAACCTCATCGGGGAGTGCCAGTATGGAGCGGGTAGCCAAGCTGTGGGGGCAAATGGGTGTAACCAAAATTGTTTCCAGCCGGGGATGTACTATAGGTCCCCCGGCGGATAACGAATAGGCAGTGGAACCGGTAGGAGTTGAGACAATCAATCCGTCGGCTACGAAATCCCCGATGGAAACCCCATCAACATCGATCTTCAAATGGATCATCCGGGCGAAAGCCGCCCGGGTAATCACCACATCGTTGACTGCCAAGAACCGCTCCTCTTTGTCTTCGCCCTTTACCACCGCTTCCAGCAGCATCCGTTCCTCGATCTCGAATTGATTGGAAATCAGCGCCTGCAGCGTCGGTTCCAGTTCTGAAGCCTCTACCTCACTCAAGAAACCAAGATATCCGACATTGACACTGAGCATGGGAATATCAAAGGGCGCCAAAAAACCAGCAGCATGGAGCAAAGTGCCGTCACCGCCCAGCACCACCGCAGCATCGACACCCAAGGGATGGCCGCCGATGTAGAGTTTTTCGGAGGCAGGACCCCACCCCAAAACCTCAGCAGCCTCCTCAGGCACCCAAATGTCCAGGCCGGAGGCCGCTAGAAACTCCTTAACCTTAGCTGCTAGTTCTAATGCCCGTGGTTTACCCAAATGGGCCATAATGCCGATCCGCTTCATTTTTTTGCCTCCATGCCTGAAGATTTCTTGTCCCTGCTTGCAATTCCTGCCTTTTCATCATCTAGTAAAGGTCAACGCGGGCAGCCTCCACCACCTGCCGACTCCAGTCTCCAAAATCCCTGTCAACGGACCTCTGCCCCTTTTGCCAGTGGACTAAGAACTCGATGTTGCCCTCTGGACCGGTGATGGGTGAGTAGGTCAGCCCCATGGTTCCCAGTCCAATACCTTCGGCAAAGGTCAAGATCCGGTTGATCACACTGGCCTGTACATCGGCATCCCGGACAACACCCTTCTTGCCCACCAGTTCCCTGCCTGCCTCAAACTGCGGCTTGATCAGGGCAATAATCTCTCCCTGGGGGATTAGCAGATCCGCGACAACATGGAGAATCTTTGTCAGAGAAATGAAGGCTACATCAATTACAGCCAGATCTGCCAGCTCATCAAGCTGCTCCGGCTTTACATAGCGGATGTTGGTCCGCTCCATGACAACTACCCGGCTGTCTTGGCGGAGACTCCAGGCCAGCTGTCCATACCCGACATCGATGGCATAAACCTTAACCGCGCCGTTCTGCAATAGGCAATCTGTAAAGCCGCCGGTAGACGCTCCTACATCTACAGCTACCTTTCCCTTTACCGCAACTGGAAAGACCTCCAGGGCCTTGGCCAGCTTCAATCCTCCCCGGCTCACATAGGGCAAGGTCTCGCCCTTGATTTCAATCTCGGCATCTTCGGGGACACTCGTACCAGGTTTATCGATTCGCTGCCCGTTGACAAAGACTGTGCCGGCCATAATGGCACCCTTTGCCCTCTCCCTGCTCTGTGCCAATCCCCTTTTCACCAGCAAAACATCTAACCGCTCTTTCATTGGCCCTCCTGACCTATCAGCGATGCTCCGTTACAAGCTGAACTGGAGCTTCATTTTTTTCACTAAGCGCCATAACCTTCTCCACCAGATGATGGGCATCTAGGCCCAGGTCCTTAACTAACTGGGCATTATCTCCATGCCCAACAAAGCTATCGGGAATGCCGATGCACTTAACTCCAACTTGGGAGAGAAGGTCTGCTTCCTGCAATACTTCCAGAACCGCCGAACCAAATCCCCCTGACAGGACGTTCTCCTCCAAGGTGACAATCCACTGGGTATTGGCGGCTGTCTCGAGGATTATCTCCTCATCCAGAGGCTTGACCCAGCGGGCATTGATCACACCTACATCCAAACCCCGTTTCCGGAGTTCAGCTGCCGCCTGAAGGGCAACAGCCACCATACTTCCCACTGCCACAAAGGTTATATCTGATCCCTGGGAGATCACCTCAGCCCGCCCAAACTCAACCGGCGTACAGCCAGTTACTCCCAGCCCCCTTAGGATCTCGTCGTGTACCTCACCCCGGGGATAGCGAATGGCGGCGCATTCCTTCCCCTCTACGGCCAGCTTCAGCATTTCCGCCAGCTCCCGGGAATCCTTGGGAGCCATGATCCGCAAATTGGGAATCATCCGCAGATAGCTGAGGTCAAAAACACCGTGGTGTGTAGGGCCGTCTTCACCCACCAAGCCGGCCCGATCAACTGCAAAAACCACCGGCAGGCGGGGCAGGCACACATCGTGAATGATTTGATCAAAGGACCGCTGTAGAAAAGTGGAGTATACTGCTACCACCGGCCGCATGCCCCCAGCTGCTAGTCCCGCTGCCAAGGTCACAGCATGCTGTTCTGCTATACCTACATCGAAAAACCGGTCAGGAAAGAGTCTCTTAAACTCACTCAAACCGGTGCCGTCAGGCATTGCTGCCGTGATGGCCACCAGTTTGTCGTATTTCTGAGCCAACGATACCATTTCTCTTCCAAAAACCTGACTGTAGGAGGGGACCCGCTTGCTGCCTTCTGAGTCCCGTAAAGGCCCTGTACCATGGTAAAATACCGGATTGGCTTCGGATGGTCCGTAACCCTTGCCCTTCTGGGTAATAACATGGACCAGTACCGGGCCCTTCCGCCGCAAACCATCTCGAAATACGGTCCGCATCAAGGCCACATCGTGACCATCCACCGGACCGACGTAAGTAAAGCCCAGCTCTTCAAAGAGCATCCCAGGGACAACCAGCTGCTTGACAAGTTTTTTCATCCGGTCGGTAACCCGCAGCATGGAATCGCCGATGGCCGGCAGCCGGCCCAGCAGCTGCTCCATCTCTTCCCTGGTCCGGCTCAAGGTGGGATCTGTCCTCAGTCTGGTAAGATACTGGGACATAGCTCCCACATTGCGGGCGATGGACATTTCATTATCATTAAGTACAACCATCAGCTGGGTATTTAAGTGTCCGGCATGGTTTAGTGCTTCATAGGCCAAGCCCCCAGTAAGGGCACCGTCTCCCAGAACTGCTACTACATTATAGTCCAGGTTCAGCCGATCCCTGGCCAGGGCATAGCCTAAAGCAGCAGAAATGGAGGTGCTGCTGTGGCCAACGGTAAAGGGATCGTAAACACTCTCATGCCGGGCGGGAAAGCCGCTGATCCCCCCGTACTGACGAAGGGTATGGAAACGCTCCCGCCGCCCCGTCAACAGCTTGTGGGCATAGGCTTGATGACCCACATCCCAGATCAGCTTGTCCACGGGAGCATTTAGTACCGAATGGAGAGCAACCGTTAACTCCACAACTCCAAGGTTAGAGGCCAAATGCCCTCCGGTCCTGCTCACCGTCTCGATAATCTGATCCCTCAATTCTCCGCACAGCTGGATTAACTGCTGCCGGGTCAGATGATGCAGCTTCTTCGGCTCATCAATAGTATCCAATAGTCTCACCGATACTAGACTCCTTGCTTTGTCCTGCTGCCAGTCTTTTTCCTTTTGTTGGCAGCAGGACGTCTCCTGTTGCTGCCTACAGTGTTGCCAAAACTGGTTATCTGTAAGCCAAATACTGTCTCCAAGACGTATAGAAATTTGCCCACCCCATAGACTATGTCATTGGCCTTTTGGATGGCAAAATCCTTGCCTAGTGCCTTGCCGCCCACCATCAGCGCTGCTGATCCAGAAACCAAGAAGGTTACCCAAGCTGCCTGCTGGACTGCCCCGGCCCCATGGGTTATGGATAGTGCAATACCAGTGGCCACAGCTCCGCTTAAGGTGCCGACTATATCCCCGATCATGTCATTGCACAGGGTTGCAATGGTGGCCGCATTCCTTACGACCCACATGGCTTCCATCGACCCCGGTACTTTATCGGCCGCCATGGCGTGATAAGGCACCTCCAAAGCTGCTGTTGTAGCCACCCCGATAATGTCAAATACAATCCCAACGGCAATGATGCCAACCAGCAGACACATAGCGGGCAAGACCGGCACAACGCCAAGCAGCGTGTTGCTGGCATAGCTGGAAAACAGTGAAATCAAAAATGTCCCTAGGACAACTCCGAGAAACCGTCGTAAATTTGAGTCCAACTAAAAACCCACCCCAATAAAGGATGAAAAGGCTTGGAATGCCCAAGCCTGCGCTTCGAGAAATATGAGGAATAGGTGGCAGCGGATTGAGTAAAAATTGTGGCTTAAGGTCCAGCAGGTTTTCCCAACGGTCCTCCAGACCGTCGCCGGCCTGGCGATTTCTCCTTTCCGACCGCTTTACCCTGTCGCCAAAGGTAAGGCTGGATTACCACTTAGTCCACACTGCAATCCCCAACCCGCCTCCGTTAGGAACAGCCTAGGAGATTTCCTCAACGACCGACCCCGTTTTCTAGCCTCTTTTGCAGGATAGTTTTCAGGCAGCATCGGGCTCCTTCTCTTGGCCTTCGAGTCAGAGCTTGAACCTACCATCCCAGCTACCCCACGCAAGGCAGGCTACGCTGTACCCAACACACTTCAACGCGCATCACGTACAGGTTCACCCCAAGCCGTAGTTCTCCTAAGTAAGGTATTCTCCACGCACTTGGGTCTCCGCGACTGCGGGGTCAACGCCTACATGCCCTTGTAGATCGCCCCACAATCTTAACC
>JAAYGR010000035.1 GCA_012727675.1 Bacillota bacterium | reverse complement strand
GGTTCGATTCCTGCCAGGCGCGCCACAAGTAAAACTATTCGCGGTGGGTGTAGCTCAGTTGGTTAGAGCGCCAGGTTGTGGCCCTGGAGGTCGTGGGTTCGAATCCCATCACTCACCCCATTTTTTTTAGAAGTTGTGCTATAAGGATATGAGTTAAGCAGCCGTCTAGGAAGGGAGTCGGGCTGCTTTTTCTTTGTCAGAGCCTAGTGTTGTTTTTCAAAAGCATTAGGCTAGATGGAACTTAGTATTGAGGTTACGGCAGCACATTTCCCTTACATACATGGAGGAAGACCATGGGCAGTGATATGACGAAAGACAGTGTGTTTAAGTCTCTGGTCCGCTTTACTGGTCCCCTTATTTTATCTGGTTTGCTGCAGCAGGTGTATTACATTACTGATTCGGTAATAGTGGGGAACTATGTTGGTGAATTGGGGCTAGCAGCAGTTGGAGTCTCCTCGCCGATTTTCTATGTGTCCATATACATTATCAGCGGTCTAGTCTCTGGATATACAATTTTGATTTCCCATTACTACGGAGCCCGGGAATATGGCAAGGTCTCAAAGCTCTCTAATACGTTTGTCTTGTTTATCATGATTACTGCCTGCATACTCTCTGCAGTAGGGCTCGTTGTTAAGGACAGTATTCTGCTTATGCTGCGTACGCCGGCGGAGGTCCTGCAGGCGGGAAGTGAGTATTTGGCCATTACCCTTGTTGGGGTTCCTTTCTTGGTTATTTATAATCTGTTCGGCTCAATGCTGCGGGCAATAGGAGACAGTAAAACACCGCTGTACGCGATCATTCTATCCAGCGTCGCCAACATCATCTTGGATTTAGTGTTTATCAATGTATTTGGTCTGGGTGTTAAGGGTGCCGCTGTCGCCACTGTGATCGCCCAGATGGCCGCAGGTGCCTACCTGGGGGTTCATATCTACGTAAGGCATCCCATGTTCCGCTTCTCGCTGCGATCAGACCAAAGGGACACTGCTTTGTTTTATGACAGTCTGAGACTGGGTGTACCGAGGGTCATTCAATCCAGCATTGCTTCCGTCGGTCATTTGCTCCTGCAGAACATCATGAATTCCTTCGGAGTCAACGTGGTGACTGCAATTACAACTGCTTATAAGATTGATGCTTTGACTATGCTGCCCTTGGTCAACATCTCTGTCGCGATATCTATCTTTGCAGGTCAAAACCTTGGTGCAAAGAATGGCGCAAGGGCCGAAGAGGGTTTGAAGACAGGGGTTCGCCTCACCATAGCCTTTGCTGTCTTAGTCACATTGTTTGTGGTTTCCTTCGGTGAGGCTATGATGAAGATTTTCGGAGTCTCAGATCACGTGGCTGCCATTGGCGGGCGGTTTTTCCGCACCTGTGCAGTATTCTACCCGATATTTGGTCTGCAGAACGCCTATTCCGGCTTCCTGCAGGGAAGCAAGGATGTTGTGTTTGCGTCTGCCTGCAGTCTAGTGGCCCTCGGGGTAAGGGTGCTTTCATCCTATGGTCTAGCCGGTGTCCTTGGCTCAGATGTGATCGCGGTCAGTGAGATTTGCTCCTGGATCGTAGGAGCTGTCATCTGCTTTGTCCGATATAGGAGCGGCCGGTGGAAGGTGCTGTCCGGCCTGAAAACCGCAGATTCGGCCCCTGCTCACGCTGGCTAATAAAAGTCACGGCGGGTGCAGCTCAGATTGCTAAAGAACGGGCCTCCTGCCTTGGAAACACCGGTGATGAACCTGCGTTGATAAGAAAATGGGCCCATTAGAGGGCCCATTTCTTGCTTAGAGTCGGCACATCGGCCAGCAGCCGGCGGGTATATTCATTGGTGGGATTTTCCACTACTTCCACAGAAGGCCCCCGCTCGACGATTCTGCCCTTATTCATGATCAGCAGCCGGTCGCTGGTGTAATAGGCGAGACCTATATCGTGGGTAATGAACATGATGGACATGCCGAGGTCGCGGCTTAGCTCCATAAGCATGTTGAGAATCCCTACCCGGGAGGAGGCATCAATCATGGATGTCGGTTCATCGGCGATCAAAAGTTCAGGGCTGATGAGCAGGGCCCGGGCGATCATCAAGCGCTGGCGCTGACCGCCGCTTAATTCATGGGGGCGTTTAAACAGCAGCTCTTCAGCGTTCAATCCTACCTTCTCCATGCTTTCTTCCATGAGGGCCCGCTGCTGGGCTTTGGAGACATGATTGCCCTTCAGCCGAAAGGCCTTGCTGAGGAAACTGTGGACTGAATAGAAACTGTTGAAACTAGAGAAAGGATCCTGGAAAATAGCTTGAACCTGCCGCCAGTAATCAATACCCTTCATTGTCTGAATGTCCCTGCCGTTGAAGAGGATACGGCCCCTAGTCGGCTGGCTCAGGCGCAGGATCATGCGGGCGGTGGTTGTCTTGCCGCTGCCGCTTTCTCCCAGAAGTGAGATAATCTCTCCTGGGTAGATCTCAAAGGAGACATCCTCGACAGCTACAACTTCGTGTTTGCCGCTGCCGAAGACTTTAGTTAGGTTTTCCACCTGCAAGAGAGGTTGTCGCTGCTTTTTAGAATTATTCAGTGCATTAGCCAACACCATATCGTTCTGTCACCTACTGTCTTTGAAGGAGGTTCTTCCTGTGTGCACCAGTCTATCCGCTGTGCACAGCGGGGATGGAAGCGGCAGCCCGCAGGTGGATCCTTTAGATCTGGAGGCACTCCAGGAATTCCCTCAACACGTCGTTCCCGTACTTGTCTTTCCGGCACCAGCATTGACCCCATCAAAGCCCGGGTGTATGGATGCTGCGGTTGGAAGATAATCTCTTCCATGGTGCCGACCTCTACCAGCTTACCGGCATACATGATGGCGATCCGATCAGCTACCTGCCGCAAGAGCGGCAGCTCATGGGTAATAAACGCGATACTGGAAATTATCTGTTCATCGAGAAGTGTCATCAGCAGCCTAATTACAGCTTTTTGGGAACTGACATCCAAGGCTGAAGTAGGCTCATCTGCAATTAACACTCTCGGATTCAGTAGTGTAGACAGCACTATGACCGTTCTCTGTCTCATACCTCCGCTCAGTTCATGGGGATAGCTTGTCAGTACACGTTCGGGCAGTGAAAGCTCTTGCAGCCTCGCCCGGGCTAGATTTATCGCTTCTTGTTTGGTCATTTCTGGGTGATGCTCCCGGAGCATATCAATGGCAAAGCTCTGTATCCGCGTAGTGGGATTGAGGGCATTCATAGCTCCCTGGGGCACCACCGATATATACTTGCCCTTGATTTCCCGCCGGGCCTCTTCCTTTGGCAATGTCAGTAGGTCAAAGCCGTTGGCTGTAACCTGCCCGTCTACGACATTTAGCGGCGGGTTATGAGTTAGGGACACCACAGCTGCAAGAGTCGATTTGCCGCATCCAGATTCTCCGGCAATTCCCAAGACTTCATTGGGACGCAGCTCCAGGGTGACCCCGTCAACTGCTTTAATCTGGGTTCCACCCACCAAACGATAATAGGCTTTAAGATTTTGCGCTTCTAGTAGGTTTTTCATCAGCTTTTCCTCAACCTCGGGTTGAATACTTCATCAAGACCAGCATTAATTAACATCAGTGAAAAGGACGCGACTGCCAGGAACAGCACAGGGGGCAGGAAGGCCCACCAGGCACCAGTGCGCACAGCCTCCCACAGCAGGGCCCAATGCAGCATTACTCCCAAAGAGACTGTCTGATAGGGTCCGAGACCCAGCATGCTCAAGGTAGCCTCGTTGGTGATGCCCGCGGAGAACTGCAGGATAAAGGCCATGAAGATATAGGAGAACATGTAGGGCAGAATCTCCTTGACAATCAGTTCAATCGTGGTATAGCCCGAGATCCTGGCTAGATCTACATGCTCCCGGGTCTTTAGACTGGAGGTTTGGGCCCGCACCGCCCGAGCTGTCCAAGGCCAGCTGGTAATGCCGATAATCACACCCATTACCGTAGCCGAACGGCTCTTAATGGCAATAGACAGCAGTATCAAGACGACTATGGCCGGTATGGTAATGAGAACATTGGTGATCCCCATCAACAACTCGTCGACAAATCCTCCCTTAAAACCGGCTACGGCTCCAATGGTCACTCCGATACCGGTGGCTACAACCCCTGCTACAAAGCCGATCAGCAGGGATGTGCCGGTACCGTACATCAGCTGTGTGAACACATCTCTTCCTAAGTTATCGGTGCCCAGGATGTTCTTTTCTGAGGGCGGATTGAACAATCCACCGGCCATTTGGAAAGGATTGCGGTCTGTCAACTGGGGTCCAATCACCCCAAAACACAGCACCGCTAAGAACAAGACTGCGCCTATCATGAATCTTCTGGATCGCAATACTAAGACCAATACTTCTCCCATTTATCTTTCTCCTAGCTGTGCGGCCCGGATCCTGGGGTCAATGAAGCCGTAGGCAATATCCACCAGGAAGTTGGCCAGAAGTACCGCAACTGTGATGATCAAAGTACAGCCTTGGATTAGGGGATAGTCCGTCTGTCTGATAGCAGTAAACAATAGACTCCCGATCCCAGGATAGGAAAAAACAGTCTCCGTCACCAAGGCGCCCCCCATCATGGTGCCGAAGGAAATGGCTAGACCTGTGATCTGGGGCAGCATTGCATTTCTGAATACGTATCGGATTACCTTCTTGTCCGATAGGCCCAGGGCCTTGGAATAGTGAACATAGTCGGTAGTTAGTTCATACAGAGCCATCTCCCGCATGCCGATGGCCTGCCCTCCAATGGCCACTACAATCATCGAGACAAAGGGCAGTGTGTAGTGGTGGAGTGCATCCAGCAGGAAGGAAAGGCTGAGCTCAGGGTAACTACCGAAACTGTAGCCGCCGCCTACCGGGAAAACGGGATTGTGTACAGCCAGCGCATACAAGAGGATGATGGCCAGACAGTAATACGGGATGTTGGACACGGCTAATGCCGATGTAAAGGCAATGGCGTCAAACCTCCCGCCTTTGTAGGCACAAGCCGCTCCCAGGACGTTACCTATAATCCAGCCTATCAGGATAGTTGGAATCTGCAGCGCCACAGTCCACGGCAGAGCTTCTCGAATGAGGTTGGATACCTTTCCCGGATACAGCATGAAAGAGGTACCCAGATCTCCCCGAAACAGATTAGCAAAATACCGCAGGAACTGGATATGCATTGGCTGATCAAGCCCAAATTCCCGCATGTAGTTGTCATAGATGCGGGCTAGAGCATCGCTTTGCACCCCGCCTGTAGCCATTTGGCTCACCAATACCTTTACGGGGTTTCCGGGAATTAGGCGGGGCAGGAAGAAATTCAGACTCACCGCAAGGAAGAACGCCACCAAGTACCAGATAAATTTCTGCAGTAAGTAACGTGCGAATTTGGATTTCATCATGATGGTGCGGTATTCAGGAGGGCCGGGAATACCTGCCCTCCCGAATTACCTTCACAGCTCCTATCCTTTATTTATTGGGTTCGATGACGTAGAGGATCTGTATACCAGCCCGATGATGCTGCGGCGGTGCCGTAGGATTATCGGCTGTTGGGAAGCCTTTCCAATAGGTTTCATTGAACTCATAGAACTCCCAAGGCCGGTACTCCAGGACAATCAAGGGGACATCCTCCATGTAGATGCGGTCAAGCTCCTCGTAAATGGCTTGCAGTTCTGCTTCATCGGTGGTGTAGGCTGCTCGGTCCAGGAGCTCCGGTACCCGTGGGTTGGAGTAGCGGTTGAAGTTCCGATAAGCAGTCTGGCCGATGGGCGGTACATCCCGGTCATCCATGACTTCCCGGAAGCGGGACCAGGGCAGAGCCGGGCCTTGCCCTCCAGCCGGGGTGTACATGATGATGTCGAAGTTGCCGCTCTGATGGTGCTCGGTCCAGACCGGTGCATCCGGATATTCTGTGCGAATATCGATACCGACCTCCCGGGCGGAGGCAGCAACTACTTCTAAGCTAGTCATCCAGTCGGTCCATCCGTAAGGACACTCGGCCTTCCACGGACCCAGCCGGGTGCCGTCGGGCAGAACGTAGATGCCGTCAGGGCCCTTGGTGCAGCCAAGTTCGTTCTCCAAAATATCGATGGCCTTCTGTGGGTTATATTCCCAACCGTATTTCTTTACATTTTCCTCATTGAAGTACCGCTGCTCTGGTACGCCGTATGGAATGACCAAGCTGGACCGGGCCGGCTGAGAATAACGGGACATCGCGGTTTCGGCGATCTTGGCGTAATCGATGGAGTAGGCTATGGCCTTGCGAACAAGCTTGTTATCCAGACCTGGCCGATGGATGTTGAGGTAAATGGAAGGGGTAGAGGCCGGCATGTAGTATGGTTCGTCCTTGAACCAGGTGCCCACAGGCAGTCCCTTATCCTCCCACATTTTCCACACTTCTGGGACAAACTGCTGCGACATGTCAATCTGTCCCCGCTCGAAGGCTAAGTTGCCTGCGTCGTTGCTCTTGAATATAGGATGGGCGACGTACTTAGGAGCCGGTGTGCCGAAGTACGGAATGCCCCAATAATTGTCATCCCGAATGAGGGTAATCTGCTGCGGATTGTAATTGTAGAGTTTGTATGGGCCAGAGCCCACTGGTTCAAGGTTGGGAGTATCTTGGATGGTGCCATCAGCTGCTTCGATGGGCTCCCAGATATGCTTTGGCAGAATGTAGATATTGCCTAGGTCCTGCATTACCAATGTGCGGTGGGGTTTCTCTGGGTCAAGTATGATGTCGACGGTGCGGTCATCTACTGCTCTTACGTCAAGAACGTAGTTCCACCAGGGCGAGAAGTTGAGGGTGTACTTCTTTCCAAGTTTTAGAGTGTACTCAACATCTTCAGCGGTCAGCGGCTGTCCAT
>JAAYGR010000034.1 GCA_012727675.1 Bacillota bacterium | reverse complement strand
GCCTGGTATCCGTCACGGGCAATATACTCATCGATATTGTCAGGATCAATGAGTCCGCAGTTCCTGAGGACGACCCGTTTTTGGTGGCTGTAGAAATCCATGTCCGACCAAGTTTGGACTGCCTTAGGATGGGCCTCCCCTTGGTACAGCAATCTGGCAACCACTCGGCCTTTGCGGAGGTGTTCCTCTACGATCTCCTGTACATCTTCGGGGGTCACCCGACAGTAATGGACGGCTTCCGGATACACCACCATTACCGGTCCTTCTTCGCAAAGGCCGAAGCAGCCGGTTTCAACTACTTTGATTTCCCGTTCCAGTCCTTGGGCTCGGATCTCGTCAACTAAAGCAGCCCGCACTGCCCGGGAACCTTTAAGGGAACAGTTGGCGCCGGAACAAACCAGCACATGTGACCGAAAGAACTCCACCATTTCCCCTCCTTCACTTCAGGCTCCTCAAGTCCACAACTTCACCAGACTTAAGAAAAAGCGCCTCGAGTCTATTCCTCATCTAAGCTTGCCAGGATCTCCTCTACCTTGGCCGGTGTGAGGTTGCCGTAAACCTGGTCATTGATCATGACAGCAGGGGCAACTCCACAGACTCCCAGGCAGCTGGTATACTCCAGCGTGAACCTACCGTCTCCAGTCGTTTCACCCATCTGAATCCCTAAAGCTCGCTCAAACGCCTGAATAACTTCCCTTGCGCCCACTATGTGGCAGGGAGCGCTTTCACAAACTCGGATAATAAATTTTCCCCGAGGGCGAACTGAGAACATGGAGTAGAACGTAGCAACACCGTATACCCGGCTTAAAGGAATATTCATAGACCGGGCCACCTGGAGCAGTTCTGCTTCGGATAGGGAATTATTATCTGCTTGCACATCATGCAAGATCTGCAGCAGGCAGTCTTCTCTTGCCCCATACTGGGCCACTACGTCCGCGACCCGCCGCTGCACAGAATCCAGCTGTTCTTTCGGAATAGCCACCACGGAGCCTCCCCTCTCCCTCTCCTAACTAACAGTTTCCTCCCTAGCTATTACATATTCCCCTATGATCTGGCCGTTGACTATATGGCTGGTCACAACCATCCGGGCCTTTTCAGGGGTCATATAGCCGTAAGTAATCTTGGGTTCCCCAGGGCGAATAACCTCAACTAGGGGTTCCTTTTCGCAGAGTCCTGCACAACCGGTTTGGGTGACAACTACATCCGCGATGTTCTTCTTCTCAAGTTCATCCATAAGGGCCAGCATCACCTCCCTAGCTCCAGCGGCAATACCGCAGGTGCCCATTCCTACTACAATCTTGGTGCCATCGGTCTGCTCCCGCAGGCGAATAGCCTCCTGAGCTTTTTCCCGCAGCTTTCTTAGTTCATCCAAAGACTTCATCTGTTATCGCACCTCCATAAAGATATTTTTGTCCTTCTTCTAGATAAGACCTTAACCAGTTGATCACCGCCGGCAAACCTAGGGCATCCTCACCAACCTCATCTTTAATGACACGGGTGTCAATTTCCCACTGCCGTCCATCAACCCGGTGTCTGTAGACCAGGTCCACCCTGGGATTGCTGATGATAACAGTCAGAATAGTACCGGCCATATCCCCTAGGGGCATTCTGTCTATATGGCTGTGCTGAAAGGCGGCTTCTACCACCGTCCCCTTACCGGGCTCTGAATTAAGGGTGAGCCTACCGCCAGCCCGCTCCGCCGCCATCTTGAGGAGAGGCAGCCCCAATCCCACCTTGCGGGTGGTCCTGGTGGTGGTAAAGGGGTCGAGAACCTTTTCTTTTAGATTCTCCTCCATCCCACAGCCGTTGTCCCTGATGGTTATAGTCAGCTGATCAAGATCTGTGTTTTCTAAGATTTCTACCTCGATTAGGCTGGCCCCTGCCCGCAGTGAATTTTGCACAAGATCGAGTACATGAAGAGCTAACTCCCGCATCTTATCACCTATATTGTATCCGACTGCAATCATCGGAAAGTAAAAGTTCCTTTAAAGCGGCAAAACTCGCCTCATCCAGAAGCAGCCAGGGCCGAAAGCTGCCCACCAGGTCAGTAAGGCGATGGGCATCGGAACTGCACAGAATGGGATAGCAGCTCAGTTCTTCATACTCGTTTATGAATCCTTGGTAAGAAAGGGACCGGTCAATTTCCACCGCATCCAGTCTGAGTCCCTCAGGCACCATGGCCAGTTGGCTGATCAAGCTGTAGGAACGCCGGTTCACATGGGCGGCGATAGTCAATCCTCCATGGGCAGCGATGGCAGCACCCACTTCCTCTACACCCAACAGCAAAGACTGTAAAAGCAGCCGCCCTTCCATTCCAATCGGCCTGTCGCTGCTGTCGTACAGAATCTGTTCACCAAAGATCTCCGGATGATTTGGTTTATCGGGAAGGTGGTCCCATATTAGTTCTTGAAAGGCTGAAGCCTGCTCCAGTGTTGGAAAGATACCTAAGAGGTGGACTTCTTCCCGGGTTTGGACCTCAATCCCCGGCAGTACCGTAAGTCCCAACTCTTCTCCCACCTCGATAACAGCCCAGGCATTAGCAATTGTATTGTGGTCGGTTACAGCAATGAGCTTTAGCCCTTCCAGCTGCGCCATCCGCACAATGTTCCAAGGAGTCATCTCCTCATCGGCACAGGGTGATACCGCTGTATGGATGTGGAGATCAACCTGCTTCCAATCAGCCATTACGGAGACTCCCCCGCACGCCAAGTTCATATAATCTCCCAACCACATCAAAGGCTGATAGGTCAGTACTGAACAGGGGGATCCCAAGCTCTTGAGCCTTGTTAACGGTCCCTTCCTCCGGCTGCACGCCGCCGGCAACAATCACCGCTGCCGCATCGATCAGGGAGGCAACTGCCACCACATTGGGATGAGCTTGATTTGTCACCCAGATAGACCCTGCTGCAGCCTTGGCCATCACATCACTCAAGAGATCGGAACAGTAACCCCCCTCCACCTCGATATCCAGCATTTCAGGATCATCCACCGCTAGGGATAATGCTTCAAGTACTTCTGCCAGCTTCAATGCATCTAACCTCCCAGTTATGTGCCTCCCGGCCAACGGCCAAGCAAGGTCTCGCTGGACTGCCGACCTTAGTCCTCTCTCCCATCCTCAGACGGAGTCCTTTTGTCAGTTGTCTCTTGATTGGATATGGAGCCGGGGACCTGCCGAGCCAGTTCCAAAAGCTCCTCGGCAAGAGACTGCACGCCATCCCTCAGCACAAATACACAGTCTCCCTCAGAAGCTAATCCCTGGACAATATCTTCAGCCAAGGCCTGACAGCTGGGTGAACCGCATGAGCCGCAATCCAGGCCGGGCAAGAACTTGACAGTCTTCTCCAAGAGCTCTATTTTCTCAATAGCCTTGGAGAGGTCATCATCGAGCTTGAGGATGGAGCGGGGCTCTATCTCGCCCTCAAGACTATAGAATCCCTCTTCCCACCGCTTGTCTACTTCATCTGCTATCCCAGGGTTAATCTCACAGGGAAGGTTCCTTGTCAGTTCTTCTATATTGACCCAGCTCCGAAAGGCGTTTTGGACGGTCAGGGGACCACCGACACATCCTCCGCGGCAGGCCTGGCATTCGATAAAATCGATGTCGTGGAACTTGCCCACTTCAATCTCTTCCAAAACCTCGATCACAGAATGAATGCCGTCTACCGCCAAACGCCTGGGAACCTTAACGGCCCTTTCTTCCCCTGTTGCCCGCCCCCAATGAACTCCCACGGAACTTGCCTGCTGAAGCCCAGGGGTCTCTTCAGCATAGGGCAAAACCTTAAGCATCCGGGCATAAACGGTGGTAATGGGTATGGCGCCATCTACCCACGACTCTTGGAAGCCGATGGGCTGCTTGATGGCGGTAACTTTGGCTGGGCAAGGAGTGATAAAGAAAGCCCCGATCTCTTCCCGCTTAAGCCCCAGCTTCCGCATCACCATTTCTTTGGCTAAGCGGGCGGCTATATCAACGGGAGCATGGACCGGCACAAGATGATCGACTAACTCTGGAAAACGCACTTGAATAAGGCGAACTATAGCAGGACAAGCAGATGAGATTAGCGGTCTGATAGAGCTATTTTCAATATAGCGGCTAATGGCGAGGCTCACATGTTCAGCCGCCTCGGCGACTTCGAAGACAGCATTAAAACCCAACTGAAGCAGTCCTTGGAGGATTCTTGAAATGCTCATATCCTGCCCGGAGAATTGGGCATAGAAGGATGGTGCCGGGAGAGCTACTGTATACTTGTACTTGCTCAGCAGGGAAAAATCATCGGCGATTGCCCGTTTGGCATGGTTGGGACATGTCCTAATGCATTCTCCGCAGTCTATACAGCGAAGCTCCAAGATCTTGGCTTTCCCATTTCGCACCCGAATGGCTTCAGTGGGACAGCGTTTAATGCAGATCGTACACCCCTTGCAGTTCTCCGTTTCCAACGTAACCGAATGGAAATAGGGCTGCACCATTACTCACCAGCTTCATGGAGTATTGTCACCTGCAAACACGTACCCCGGCCTACTGCAGACTCGATGCGGAACTTATCGGCGCTTTTTTGGATATTAGGTAATCCCATTCCTGCACCGAAACCCATCTCTCTAATTTCCTCGCTGGCAGTGGAGTATCCTTCCTGGAGTGCTTTTTCAATATCGGGTATACCCGGACCAGAATCCTCGCAGAAGATCTCAATACTCTCAGGTGTTATATCAACTTTGATCTGACCTCCATAGGAATGGATCACTATATTCATTTCGGCTTCATAGGCGGCTATGGCGGCTCTACGGATAACTGCAGGGTCCAGTCCTAACTGCTGCAATAGTCGTTTAAGCTTGTTGGCTGCCTCTCCGGCCCGCACAAAATCCCGGGCGGCAATATCATAGGTTACCGACATTAGTGCTCCTACGTCCCTGACGTCAGGCACTCTCCGGTCCTCCCTCCGGGGTCCAGTTCCGAACATCCTTTAAGACCGAGACAGTACAGCTTCCCGCAGGCTTCGTAAAGAGGGTAATCAGTAACAAGTAAAGGCAGATCCTCTGCCTCAGCCAGCTCGACAACCTCCGGGCTGGGCCGTTTCCCTCGAACAAAGACGATTCCCGCTAGATCCACAACTCCTGCAGTGCGGACTACCTGAATTGAGGTTAACCCAGTCAATAAAAGAGTCTTAGCCTTGGTAAAAGCTAAGACATCACTCATTAGGTCAGCGCCACATACTGACAGAACCAAGCGGTCCATATGGGACGGCTGGGTCAAGAGCCTAGCCTCAATTGCATCGATGATATCCCTTATACGAATGCCGCTTT
Organism: Bacillota bacterium; assembly: GCA_012727675.1. Classification (GTDB taxonomy): domain Bacteria; phylum Bacillota; class Limnochordia; order DTU087; family DTU087; genus DTU087. Next base: position 3,236 of record JAAYGR010000034.1, on the reverse strand, counting down.
CACTGACAAGACACCTAGTTCTACAAGAGGACACAGCTCGCTCCCCTTTCAAGAGACCGATTACTGATACATACTGCTGCTAATCAAATTCTATCATTGCATACTCTTACTGTCAATTCTGTCACAATTTGTATCTATTTACAGGAATCAAAAAAGCCATCTCCCGTTAAGGGAAATGGCCTTTAGATGGCGGAGGGGGTGGGATTCGAACCCACGGAGGCTTGCGCCTCAGCGGTTTTCAAGACCGCCACGATCGTCCACTCCGACACCCCTCCGGATATCGCTAGCTCATTTATTCTAACATGGGGGCTCGGCTGCCGTCAAGGCAGCCGAAGCCGGGGCTAGAACTGAACCTGTGGTACTTGTTGGGCACCAGGCGATGCCTCAAAGAATGGCCGTGCATCCATGCCAAACAGCCTAGCTATCAAGACTGTAGGGAAACGCCGAATAGTACGGTTCCATTCCTGCACTGCTTCGTTATACCGCATCCGCTCAACTGCAATGCGGTTTTCAGTACCGGCCAGCTCATCCTGCAGCCGGACAAAACTGGCATCTGCCTTCAGCTGGGGATAATTTTCGGCGATGGCAAGCAATCTGCCCAGAGCCAAGTCAAGACTGTTGCTGGCTTCCATCTGGGCCCTGGGATCAGCAGCTGAGAGCAATCTGCTTCTGGCTGCAGCTATTTCCGTGAAAATCTGTTCCTCGTGGCTGGCATATCCTTTGACGGTGTTAACCAGATTGGGGATCAGATCAGCCCGCCTCTGCAGCTGATTCTCTACCTGTGCCCACCTTCCGTCGATATTGGTTTCCAAGGAGACTAATCTGTTGTACTGACTGATGAGACCTAGGGCCAAAACTATAATAATACCGACGACTATAATCCAGCTTCTCCTCACACTTTTCCCCTCCCCTTAGACTCACACTAAAACTTGCGACCTGCTCCTCCTCCGCCGCTTCTACCGCCGCCAAAACCTCCAAAGCCCCCGCCGCCGCCTCTGGGGCCGCGGAATGTGGGCGGCATAGGATGGATATGGGGCGGACGCGGACGGCGCATCGTTCCCCCTGGACCCAGCGGCCCCCCCGGCCCTGGTCCCGAAGGAGATCTTCTTGCCGACAGGGTTATAAAGGCCGCAATGAATATGAAGATGATAAAGCCAGTCAGATCAGGATTCCTACTGGATTTCCGGCTGTAGCTCTCACCGGATAGGGCCTGCGCGAATGCCTTGGTTCCCTCCAACAGCCCTTTGCCGTAATCCCCTTCGATAAAGTAGGGGATAACGGCATCATCCAATATGCTGCCGACCTTGCCGTCGGGCAGCACGCCTTCTAGGCCGTAACCAACCTCAACCTGGATCTCCCGATCCTCCACAGACAGCAAAATCAGCAAACCGCTGTCTTCAGAACCGCCGATTCCCCACTCGTTAAACAGCTTGGTGGCATACTGCTTGGGAGTCTCCGGCTGAGTTGTAGCAACGGTGACTACTGCGACTTCTATTCCCTGATTATCCCGGAGCTTTTCGGCAATGCCGTTTAGTTCCATCCGTGTCCTCTGGTCAATCACCTGGGCAAAATCATTGACGAAGCCCACCGGCCTCGGCAGTGCTGCAAAACAGCTGGATGCCGCCAGTAGTGACACCGCCAGCAGCATCGGTACCCAGAACCAGAGCCAGCCCTTGAGAGCTTTCCCCATGTATATTACCTCCCAACCATTCAGAGAGAGTATATCAAACATTCTTACTTTACAAAAGGGGTTGTGGAGGTTTCTTTGCGGAATTATTTACCAATGGTAATTCACACCAGATCAAGGAGTCTCAGTAACCTAGAAGCATGCCGTGGAAGGGCACATGGGTATTGTCTGTTAGAACAATTACTAGTCTACTCATACCTCAAGGCAACTACCGGGTCGAGGGCCGCTGCCTGCAAAGCAGGATAAATGCCGAAAAACAATCCTACACCGGCGGAAAAACCAATGGCAACTGCTGCCGCCGGTATGGACACAGAAAACGGCCAACCCAGCGCCTTGCTGATCCAGTAACCGCCGCCCGAGCCTACAGCCAGCCCTAAGATGCCTCCTATGACACTGAGCAGTACTGCCTCCAAGAGAAATTGGATGAGGATATGCTGCCGCTTGGCACCTATCGCCTTGCGAATTCCGATTTCCCGGGTCCGCTCACTGACAGTCACCAGCATGATGTTCATGATACCGATTCCGCCCACCAGCAAAGAAATGCTGGCAATGGCCCCCAGCATCAGGGTCATGGTGCCGGTGGCCTGGGAGACTGTTTCCAGAATGGTGTCCTGACTCATTACCCGGAACCGATCTGGATCCCCCAGCATCCGGGCCATAAAGGCCTCCACTTCCTCAACAACTGATTTGGCTACCTCTCGGGAAGCGGCCATAATGGAATAGCCGTCTACATACCTGGAATTAAGACCACGGTTAAGCAGCATAGTAACCGGTACGTAAATCCGGTTATCATAATTGGCCATCATCACTTGACCCTTGGCCTCCATCACACCCACAATCTTCAAGCTGAGGCTGCGGCCGCTGATGACCAGCCGCATGGTCTTTCCTACGGGATTCTCGGAACCGAAGAGGTTCTTGGCTATTTCGGCCCCCAGCACGACAACCTTCTCGCTATTAGCCACATCCTGTTCCCGGATATACCGGCCGATAAGGGGATAGTGATTGATCACTTCCTGGTATTCCGGTGTCACACCGCTGATTTGAACCCTCACGTTGTTGCCGCCGTAAACCGCCAGCCCCGCGGTCGTCGAAGTCGGTACCACATGCTTGATATTGGGAGATAGGTTTTCAATTGCTTTGGCCATTTCCAAGGTGAAAACATCGGCAATATCCTGGCTGACCCGGCCCCCGCCGCCCCGGATGAATCCTGGGCTGACGGTAATCAGGTTAGATCCCATGGCGCCTATCTGGCTGGTTACCTGTTCCTGGGCGCCGGTCCCGATGGATACCATGGTAATGACAGATGCCACTCCGATGATAATCCCCAAGAGGGAAAGGGCTGTACGGAGTTTATTGGTGGAAAGGCTGGCTAGGGCAATTCTCAAAAACTCTATTATATTCATGCCTCTACTGCCTCCCATCCCTGTCCGCCGCTGCTGTTGCTCTCGATACGAATTTCCTCACGATCGATTCTTCCATCCAGAATATGGATGATACGGGAAGCGTGTTCAGCGACCTCCCGTTCGTGGGTGACGAGGATAATAGTATT
>JAAYGR010000237.1 GCA_012727675.1 Bacillota bacterium | reverse complement strand
TGTACCTCCCCTGGAATTCTCCTCTGTCAATACACAGAGCTGCACCTTACTAATTCTATGTATTGACAGAATTCATCGTTCCCAAACTATAGCCCTTTAGGCCCAGGGAGCTCAGACAGTTGAGGCTAGGCGGAAGCCCCGTTAGTGTCCACTTTCATAGGATTGCGCTCAATGATCCCATCCAGGATCTCCGCTGCTTTGACTATTACCTCATGACAGCCCCGTTCTTCTGTCCGGTATTTTTCTTTCAGGGGTGCGCAGATGATACTGCCCATTTCCTCACTGTACAAATTGAAGAGCTCCTTAACCAAGTCCTTGATGTGTTCACTCTCATGGGCCCGGTCATTGACATATATTCTGCTAAGCACCATAACAGAAGCTGTCAGAGCGCCGCAGACACTCTCGATGGCCATACCTGCGCCAAAGCCGGCCGCTACCTTCAGATCGTCTCTATCAAGCCCCAGTTTATAGACCTTATTGGCGCCGTACAGGATCCTTTCGGCACAGTTGAGATCTTCTTTGACGCCATAGCCGTTCTCTAATAAGTCTTTCAACATCCAACTTCTCCTTCCTCAGTACTGTCCCAGGCAGCTGGAGCTGCCAAATCCTCCAATCGTCTTCTTCTCAGAACCAGCTAATCCCTTCCGCCGGGGCAAGAGACTAGCTGCCGCCTCAGCCTTTGCCGAGTACCTGGGACAATCCTGGGAGAAGTACATACTCTAGGTCTCGGGCAACATCTTCCAGCACCACCGGCTGCCCATGCAGGATTAGGGTGCCGACGGTGTAGTCCAAGGCACCGTTAACCATGGCCGCAGCCTTAAGCGGAGCAACTGGGTGATCCGGGGGCAAGAGTCTTGCCAGGGCCTCAATAGTAGGCTCCTCCAACCCTTTGCGCAAGTTCCAAATCCGAAGCCTATGCTCTTTTGAAAAATTCGGTAGTGAATGGGAAAGTGATTCCAACAGCCTCTGGTTCCTGACAAAGAGCTGACCCCTAACCTTAGCCAGTGTCTGAACAAAGCACTTTACCGAACGGACTTCCTCCAACTTGCTTGTCAAGGTGGCTACATACTCCCAGATCCTGTCCTCCAGCAGAGAGACAAAAAGATCTTGCTTGCTGTCAAAGTACAAGTACAATGTCCCCTTGGCCACCCCTGCAAGCTCCGCGATGTCATCCATTTTCGCTGCCGTAAAGCCGTTGGCCGTGAAGACCTGCTCTGCGGCCTCTAGTATATCCCGACGTTTGTCCTGTGTAGCATCCACGTTTTTCAACTCACACCGCTCCTACTTATCCATCAACGCATCCCACTGGTTCTGCCCCACAGCGGCAATAAGAGCCTCGGGAGCAGCACCCATGGCAGCCGCCAATTTCGCCTTGCTAGCTTCATAGGTAAGAGCGGCATCCAGCACCCGATTCTCTGCTTGGATGACCAGCAGCCTGCCCTCCCGTACCTCTTTGGCGGTCACAGAACCCAGTTCATAAAGGGCCTCCAACTGCTCAAGGGTCTCCCTAGCAGCCCACTCACCTTCAACAGCCAGCTCATAGGCCCGCCGGGCTTGATCCAGCCCCTGCAGGTGGCTGCGCAGCTCTAGATAACAGCCGTCCTTCGCCAGCTCAAGCTGGAGCCTCGCCTTTTCCAAGGCGGCTTCCTTAGCATCAAGCTTTGCCTGACGGGCTCCCCCATCACCAAATCTGTAGCTGAAGCTGAGCTCCACCTGCCAGGGGTCCACACTGCTTTGCTCTCCGCCGCTGGGAGATGCCGCCTGCGATTGCATGTTGCCGAACATCCCCGAATCGCGATTAGAAAACAGCTTATCCAAATCTATCTCCGGCGCCTTATACTCTACCTTAGTGGCAGCCGCCATCAGTGCCAGGTTGGAGTCTATGGAGGACCTCAAGACAATCTCGTCATCCGGTTGATACTGCCCCGTAAGGGTTACTGTCCAATCCCGTTCTTCCTTCACAGCTTTATAGGCTGACTCTGCCATCTCCACCTGCTTTCTTGCCATGGCCAGCTCCAGTTTGTGATCGAGTGCATAGGCGTAGGCTTCATCTAGTTCAATCGGCCAAACTGTTATACCGCCATCCCAGCCATAAACCAGATAATCGGCCCAGACAAGGGCAGTTTCTGCATCCGCCGGAGGAAGCCCCATGCTCTGCAGCAGAGCCAATACTGCCAGCTCTAGGCCCGTAGTTGCTTGCTGCAAGTTATTCTCGGCCTCAAGATACGAGTTCCTCTCCTTGAGGACGTCCAAAGGAGTGGCTATACCCAGTTCCGCCTGCTCCTCGGCTGCCTTAAAATTAAGCTGGGCGTGGTCTCTTGCAGCTAAAGCTATCAGCCGCCCATTATATGCCCGGATGACATTGAAATACCTTTCCTGCACGGTAATAACCGTATTGGATACAGTTTGATTCTTAGCCAAGAGCGCTAGGTCTGCACCGATTTCCGCCTGCTCCAGAAAGCCCCGAATCTGGGGCGTCGGCGCCAACTGCTGGTAGTAGCTGAGGGTCCCGATTGTAGTGCTGTGCTCTTCCTCATATAAATAATTGAGGGTAGGTACTTCTGAGGACCAGCCCAACTTCTCCAACATACCATCTATCATCGCTGGGTTATTGGCCAGATTCTCCCTTGTATGCTGCGCTGTCAGACTTAGCTGGGGCCGCAAGGCGGCAGTAACTTCCCTGCCCCCAGCCAAAGCCTCTTCAATGCTAAGTTCCGCTATCTTTACGGCTTGATTGCTCGCAACCGCCACTTTCAGAATGTCCTCTAGCGACTGGATATCCGCTAGCCCTTGGCTGAGGGCGGCTGGCACACCGCCGCCCCAAGCCCGGTGCGCGGCTGTTTCGTTGGCCAAAACCAGGTCCTGGCAGGCAAAAATCACTAAAGCCAGGCACACCAAGGCCGCAGTCAGCACCAAACCTCCAGTCTTATTCTCCCTAAATCCCCTAAGCTTTTTCTCCACCATTATTCAGCAGCTCCTTACTGCCCCTCCGGCTGCCCCGCCAAGGGCCGGGCCACCGCATGGAAATATCTAGCCTTCGCCAAGTTGTAATCATAGATCGCGTTGACCAGATCATTCTTAGCCGACAGCACCCCGATCTGGGCATCTTGTAGATCATTGCTGGTGATCATGTCAGCCTCATAGGAAAGCTCCGAAAGCCGCAGCATCTCAGCGGCTTCCTCGACACCTTTTTGGAGAACCGGAATCCGCTCTTCTGCTTCTTTCCAGGCAGTATAGCTCTGCTTGATCTGAAGGGTCAGACCCTGCTTCGCCTGCTCCAGCTGAATCTTCAGCTTAGCAAGGTTAAGCTGCGCCTGTTCTAGGGTCAAAACCGGAGTGTAGTCATTATCGGAAATCTCAACATTCTTCTCTGCAACTTCAATTGCCAAAAGGAGCTGTTTGATCTCATCACGGTTGGCCAGGGCGTACTCCGTATCCTTCTGAAGATCAACCTTCTGGGGCTCCACATCTAGCGCAACCTCCCGGGGTAGGACCGGAGCATCTAGGTCGAGTCCTAGGGTCTGGCGGAATTTCATCTCCGCCAGCTCCAAGCCGTGTCTAGCCTGGGAGACGCCTGCCTCGCTGCTCAGCACGTTGCGGGTTGCCTTGATGACATCGAGGCGGGTAGCCGTTCCAGCTGCCAGCTTCTTGTTTGCTACTTCCTCATGGCGGCGAGCAGATTCCAAGCCTTCCTGGGCAATCTCCAACAGGTTCTGCATCCTGAGGGCATTAAAGTAATCAGTCCTTACTTCCAAAGCTAGTTCATCTAAGGCAGTGAGATACTGCTGCTGTGCTATATCCAGCCCCGCCTGAGCCTGCATCAGCACAACCGGTGAAGGCCGCATGATCATTGATGCTTCAGCCTGTTTGTACTGAAACTGGGCCTCTTCCAAGGCAAGTTTTGCCAGCTTGAGCTTCACGCTATTTTCCATGGCAATCTGCTCAGCTTCTTCTAAGGTCACATACTGGATCGCTTTTTCTTCAGCAGCGGCTGCTCCAGCCAGCGCCATCACTAACAGGACAACTAATGACCAAGTCAACCAGCTTCGCTTTTCCATAGCAATCACTCCCATTTCTTTTCCTTCCGCCTAGTAATTG
>JAAYGR010000236.1 GCA_012727675.1 Bacillota bacterium | reverse complement strand
GCCAGCGGCGATGTGCCGGATATCTTCATCAGCGGCTGGTTTGAAACAATCACCGATGAGGATTTTGTTACCTTTAGGGGGATATATCAGCCCCTGGAGGACTTGATTCCCGAGCATGCACCCAATGTGCAGAGAATGTTTGAAGAAAAACCAGAGCTTAAATACTTATCCATAGCAGCCGATGGTCACATTTACGCGCTGCCGAAGTATCAGCGGTTCTGGCCGAAGAATCAAATCCGGATGATGATCAACAAGGTATGGCTCGACAAGTTAGGATTAGACGTACCCGAAACCTGGGATGAGCTGTATGAGACATTGAAGCTCTTTAAGACTGCAGATCCTAACGGCAACGGGAAGGCCGATGAGATACCGATGGACTGGGCACCGGGCACCGGCGGCTTCAATGCTACAGTGCTGCTCAGTGGATTCGGAATTGCTGCTCCCTATCCCTACGGAACCGGCCTATATGTTGATAACGGAAAGGTCGGTAACTTCTTTGCCATCCCAGAGTACAAAGAGCTGGTGAAGTTCCTGCATAAATGCTACAAAGAGGGTCTAGTCAACCCAGAGGTATTTACCCAGGACTACACTAAGTACCAGGCCATCGGCCGAGGAACAGACGAAGTGCCGATAGTAGGTTTTACCTTCGGTTGGGAGCCGGAGGATAGGCTGGGCTCTAGGTGGGCTCCACAGTATATTACCATCCCACCCCTCAAGCCCTACAAAGACTACGACGGACCTATATACTGGGATTTCAACTATTTCGATCTCAACTATGGCCGCAACTACATCGCCATGACCACAAAATGCCAGCATAAAGAAGCAGCTATGCGGTTCATAGATCAGTTCTACAGTCCTGAGGGTGGACTGCAGGTCATCTTCGGACCCCTGGGGGACAACATCAGGAAGAACGAAGACGGCAGTTACACCATCTTGCCTCCCAAGGATCCCAACATGGACCCCGGTACATGGAAATGGACATCCACCTTAGCTGATGCAGGGCCCATGTATGTATCTGATGACCTAGTAGTCGAACTTGGTTCGGATATGCAGGCACTGTCAAGATACGATGAACCATATAAACCCTATCTAGACAAGGTGAGCGTAGATTCCATCTGGCCCGGCCCCTTTGTAACATACACCAGGGACGAAACCGAAGAACTATCCGACCTCTGGATCAACTTGAACGGTATCATGAGCAACAACTACGCCAAGTGGATCAGTGAGGGCGGCGTGGAAGAACAGTGGGATGCTTACATCAGAGAACTTAACCGGGCTGGGCTCCAGCGGTGGCTCCAGATTCAACAGGCAGCCTACGATAGATTCATGAAAGAGTACAGTCACCTATTGGTGATCAGCGACTGACCGAGCACAAAGAGGGGGGCTCCTCCCCCCTCCTTGATTTTCCATAAAGACAAGGGAGAGTGATCGTTCTGAAGCGCAAGAGGCGGTTGACCCATTATTTACGGCGGGATTGGCAGCTATTGGTAATGCTCCTGCCTGCGGTGGCAATAATATTTATCTTCCACTACATTCCAATGTACGGTATTCAGCTGGCCTTTAGAGACTTTGACTTCACCAAAGGCATCTACGGCGGAGACTGGGTTGGACTAAAGTACTTCAGGCAGTTCTTTAACTCTTATCTCTTCTGGAGCCTGATCACCAACACTTTTAGGATCAGCGCAACGTCGATACTAGTGGGCTTCCCCGCACCCATCATCCTGGCTCTGGTGATAAACCAGATCAAACGAGAACGGCTTAAGAAAGTATTCCAGACGACTGTCTACATGCCCCACTTCATTTCCACACCGGTTATGGTGGGACTGTTGGTGGTTTTGCTTTCTCCCAACACCGGAATGGTGGGAAGAATACTGCAGTTATTCGGCCTTGGCAGCAAGAACTTGCTAGGTGAGTCTCAATACTTCGTCCCTGTCTATGTCCTATCGGATATTTGGCAGCATGCCGGCTGGGGAGCCATCATTTACCTCGCGGCTTTATCCAGTGTGGATGTTGAGCTGTACGATGCCTGCAAGGTAGACGGCGGCAGTAGGTGGGATATCATTCGGCATATAGAACTCCCGACACTGCTCCCTACGGCACTAGTGCTCCTGGTATTGAATATGGGAGGTATTTTATCTGTAGGTTTTGACAAGGTATTCCTGATGCAGAACCCTCTAAACATCACTGTCTCCGAAGTCATCTCTACATATACCTACAAGATCGGTCTAATAAGCGCCAGGTTCAGCTATGCCGCAGCCATTGGGCTGTTTAATACCGTTGTCAACTTCACTATACTAGCGATTACCAATGGGATTGTAAGGAAGACAACCGGGATGAGTCTGTGGTAGACTTGCTGTTCCAGTGCAGAGGAGGAATGGATCAGCCATGAAGGCAATCACTGAGAGAATTTCAGATTTCCTGCGAAGCGATGCTTTCTTCAATTGCGTCCTTTATACCGTATGCGGGTTGATTTTCCTCATCATTGCATACCCCCTATATTTCGTTGTCATCGCTTCTGTAAGCGATGCCAACTTGGTGGCCTTAGGGCATGTGACTTTCTGGCCCAAAGGGTTCAGTACCTTTGCCTATCAAAAAATCCTGGAGGATTCTAGAATATGGATCGGTTATAGAAACACCATTTTCTACAGCATAGGAGGAACAGCTGTAAGTCTCCTCTTTACCCTGCCCGCAGCCTATGCCTTGTCGAGAAGGGAGCTCATATTTAGGAGGTTCTTCACATTCTATTTCATCTTCACAATGTACTTCGGCGGCGGCCTTATTCCCACTTATATGCT
>JAAYGR010000235.1 GCA_012727675.1 Bacillota bacterium | reverse complement strand
GTTTTACTTGTGGCGCGCCTGGCAGGAATCGAACCTGCGGCACTCGGATTAGAAGTCCGATGCTCTATCCCCTGAGCTACAGGCGCTTGTTGCATAGTGGAGCGGGTGAAGGGAATCGAACCCTCGCGACTGGCTTGGAAGGCCAGGGCTCTACCACTGAGCTACACCCGCCCGCTTCACCATTGTCAGTCTAACACCATCAACGCCTTGTGTCAAGACAGCTCAAGCACTTGGACTGATGGTCGGGGCGAGAGGATTTGAACCTCCGACCTCCTGCTCCCAAGGCAGGCGCGCTAGCCAAACTGCGCTACGCCCCGTATCTCGTGTTCGGCTGACGGAATTGATTATAACACAACCCGCCGCAGCCTGTCAACGCCGTTTTCCCCGCTATTTGGCAGGCCTCTCTGCAGCCTGCGCCAGACAGCATCTTTCCTGCTAAATCCGCTCCCGCCCTATATCAAACCATGCTCCAGCCATTCCCGGACAATGGGCAGTACCTGCTGCAGTGCCTTTCCCCGATGACTGATCCTGTTTTTCTCCTCCGTCGACAGTTCAGCAAAGGTCTTGCCCAGGTGGGGCACTAGAAAAAGGGGATCATAGCCGAAACCTCCACTTCCCCGCTCTTCTTCAATAATTACACCTGAACAGATGCCCTCCACCAGCTCTTCTGCGCCTTTGGGGCTCACCAGGGCAATCACACACCGGAACTGAGCCGCTCTCTCCTCCGGGGGCACATCTGCCATGCAGCGGAGCAGCTTCCGATTATTATCTGCGTCGCTGGCAGATTCCCCAGCGAATCGGGCTGACCAGACCCCCGGCTTACCATCAAGGCTTTCAACTTCCAATCCTGAGTCATCAGCCAAGGCGGAAAGACCGGTAAACTGAGAGATGACCCGGGCCTTCTTCAAGGCATTGGCCCGGAAAGTAGTACCATCCTCATCAACCTCAGGAGCATCGGGAAAGTCCCTTAGGGAAAGCACATCGACGGACAGTCCTGCCAGCAGCTTTCGGATCTCCTCCACTTTATGCTCATTCCTGGAAGCGATGACTATTGCCGCCACGGATCTGCCCTCCCAGCTTCGCCGCCAAATCCTCGGTCAGGACCTGTCTCTGCAGACTTATTAGCTCCTGAATTCCCCGTTCTGCAAGTTCTAGCATTTGGTCCAACTCAGAGCGGGAAAAGGGCGCCCCTTCAGCAGTACCCTGTATCTCGATAATCTTCCCATCTCCGCTCATAACCACATTCATATCCACCTGAGCCTGGGCGTCCTCGGTATAACAAAGATCCAGCAAAGGTACGCCATCCACCAAGCCAACACTGACGGCGGCGACAAAGTTGGCTATTGGCAATCTATCCCAATTGACTGTCTCCCCTAGGCGCTGGATGGCATCCATCATAGCCACAAAACCACCGGTTATGGCAGCGGTACGAGTGCCCCCATCGGCCTGGATCACATCACAATCCAACCAAATGGTGCGCTCCCCTAGAGCTTCTAAATCCACTATCGATCTCAGCGCCCTACCCACCAGCCGCTGGATTTCAGAAGTCCGGCCGCTAACCCGACCCCGGGTAGACTCCCGTATGTTTCGGGTTTCGGTAGCCCTGGGCAGCATTGAATACTCAGCGGTTAACCATCCCTGCCCGTTCCCCCTAAGGAAAGGAGGGACCTTGTCCTCAATACTGGCAGTACAAATGACCTTGGTATCTCCTGCCTCAATTAACACCGAACCCTCTGCATACTTGGTGAAATTCCGGGTAATCTTGACCTTCCTCAGCTCATCGGGTTTGCGACCATCAACTCGTACCATCTTCAGTGCCTCCCTGC
>JAAYGR010000234.1 GCA_012727675.1 Bacillota bacterium | reverse complement strand
GCTGTGGCCCTTGCTAAGCTGAGCTTGGAAAATGCGGTAATCAAAGCGCCGATATCCGGTGTTGTCAATCAGGTTAATGTGCAGGTTGGGGATATGGCCGGCGCCGGCGTGCCTGTTGTTAACTTGGTAGATATCGATAAGGTAAAGCTCAATCTCCAGGTTAGCGAGCGGGAGATCATTATGCTGGAGCGGGGACAAGAAGTGAAGGTCACCTTGGATGTGCAGCCGAATCTAGAGCTCCACGGCCGGATTAGCAGCATCGCTCCCGCGGCAAATCAGATGACTGGCCTCTTTTCTGCCACAGTAGAACTGGATAATCCCGACGGGAAGCTCAAGCCGGGTATGTACGGCACAGCCCATGTAATTGTCAGGGAAACAGAAGATGTTTTAGCGGTGCCTGAGCGGGCAGTATTTACCGCTGAAGGAAGACCAGCAGTTTACGTAGTCAGAGATGATGTTGCCCACTTGGTACCGGTGGAAGTGGGAATGCGGGCCGATAGTTTTGTGGAAATCAAGTCAGGTCTTGCTGCAGGAGATGAAGTAATTGTTCGGGGTAGAGAATTTGTCACCGATCAAGCTTTAGTCCGGGTGGTGGAACGGGGGATCTCGCAATGAAATTAGCTGAATTTGCGGTTAAACGCCCAGTTACCATCTTGATGCTGATGGCCATCATAGCAGTGCTGGGATGGATCAGCCTTTCCCGGCTGCCCATCGACCTGTACCCGGATATTGAGGTGCCGGTGATCGGGGTAATCACCACTTATCCAGACGCAGGACCCTTTGAGGTGGAAAACCTGGTAACCAGGCCCATGGAATCGGCAATGGCCACAGTCAACAATGTCAAGAACATAAGCTCTATTTCATCCCGGAGCTCCTCCATAGTCATTGCTGAGTTTGACTGGGGCATCAATATGGACTTCGCCTCTTTGGATGTCAGGGAAAAGGTAGACCAGGTGCGGAGCTACCTGCCCGATGAGGCTGATGCGCCCTTGGTGGTCAAGTTCGATCCAGGAACTATGCCCATCATGCAGCTCGTCCTAAAGGGAGATCGTCCTGCCCATGAACTCCGGTATATTGCCGAAGATACGGTGAAGAATCGCCTCGAGCGGCTGGAAGGTGTTGCGTCCGTTGACGTTACCGGGGGACAGGAACGGGAGATCCGGGTGGTCCTGCATCCAGGACTCCTGGCTGCCCACGGAATATCCATTGACACAGTATCCCAAGCGCTGCGGATGGCGAGCCTGAACCTGCCAGCAGGGTCTATCCAAGATGGTGGCCTGGAATACACCTTAAGGACAGTGGGAGAGTTCACAAGTGTTGAAGAGATCCGCTCAGTCAAGGTGCCGACCTCCGGAGGGGGCTTGGTGAGCCTTGCGGATATTGGAGAAATAATAGACGGCTATAAGGATATTACCACAATCAGCCGGTACAACGGTCAGCCTACCATTAAGCTGTCAATTCAAAAGGAAGCCGGCAGCAATACTGTTAAGGTTGCAGAGGCTGTTAGGGCGGCTATGGAGCGGCTAAACCGAGAACTGGGCAGCGACCTGTCCTTGGAAATTGCCATGGATACATCGGTATATATCAGAGAATCCGTTAGCGGAGTTGCCAACAATGCTGTCACCGGCGGACTCTTGGCCATTGCAATACTGCTCGTTTTCCTTCGCAGCATCCGGCCCACACTGGTAATTGGTGTTGCAATTCCCATATCCATACTGGC
>JAAYGR010000033.1 GCA_012727675.1 Bacillota bacterium | reverse complement strand
GAGGGGAAAGAATATATAGTTAAAGATGGTGACATCATCAGTTTCCGATTCAATGTGTAATTGGAGTGATTGCGATGTCCGTCAAGAGGAAAGCCCATGAGTTGGCAAAGGCTATAACAGAAAGTCCAGAGTATGAGCGGCTGCTAAAGGCCCGGGAAGTAGTGGACAACCGGGAGGCCGCCAAGATCATGCTTCAGGACCTAGAAAAGAAGCAGAAACGGTTGCGGGAAAAGTATGTGTCTGGAGAAGAGCCCAGTGAGGCAGAGCTTGCGGATCTGCAGAAAACCATGGAGCTGGTATCCTTTAATCCCTACATTAGGGACTTATTCGATGCGGAATTTGCCTTCAGCAGGATGATGGCTGAAGTGTGGGAAATCATCGCCGAGGCTCTGGGTCTAGAGCTGCCGGAAGCTCAGGCGCCAGCAGAGAAGTCTGAACCAACGGTGAGCAAAGCCAGCAGCAAGTTGTGGATTCCAGGAAGGGATTTTTAGGGGTGGTTTACTAGAAACCCGCCCGGAGGAAGTAGCTTCAGGGCTAAAAGGAGGTCAACCATTGGGACAGGTATATATTGAAGAACTCAGCCAATATGAGGGACAGGAAGTAACCATCAAGGGCTGGGTATATAACAAGCGGTCTAGCGGCAAGATCCAGTTTATCCTGGTTCGTGACGGCACCGGCATGGTCCAGGGGGTTCTGGTGAAGAGCGAAGTTTCCCCTGAGGTTTTTGCCATAGCTAAAGAACTGACCCAAGAGTCTTCGATTATAGTCAAGGGGATTGTCAGGTCGGATGAGCGGGCTCCCGGGGGTTATGAGCTAACCCTAACCGATGTTGAGCTGGTTCACCGGGCTGAAGAGTATCCCATTACCCCCAAGGAGCATGGAATTGAGTTTCTCATGGATCACCGGCATCTTTGGCTGCGCTCCAGGCGGCAGCATGCTGTTATGCGGGTGAGAAGTGAAATCGTGAAAGCTATCCGGGATTTCTTCGATGATCGGGGCTTTATGTTAATAGACGCTCCTTTGCTGACTCCGGCTGCTTGTGAAGGAACAACTACCCTATTTGAAACAGACTATTTCGATGAAAAAGCCTATCTAACCCAAAGCGGACAGCTGTACATGGAAGCAGCGGCCATGGCCTTCGGCAAGGTCTACTGCTTCGGCCCTACTTTCCGGGCGGAGAAATCCAAGACCCGCCGCCATCTGATGGAATTCTGGATGGTGGAGCCAGAAGTTGCCTATGCAGACCATGAGGACAATATGAGGCTTCAGGAGGACCTCATTTGCTACATTGTCCAGAGGGTTCTGGAGCGCCGGAGAACTGAACTTGAGGTGCTGGAACGGGATATATCCCGCCTGGAGAACGTCGTCAAGCCCTTCCCCCGGATTACCTACGATGAAGCCATCGAGATTCTCCAGCAGGAAGGCGTAGACATTGAATGGGGAGCAGATTTTGGCGGCGGAGATGAAACCATTCTAGCTGAGAGATTTGATCGGCCGGTTTTCGTGGAAAAGTATCCGGCGGAAGTTAAGGCTTTCTACATGAAGCCTGATCCGGAGCGGCCCGAGGTGGTTTTGTGTGATGATCTTCTGGCTCCGGAGGGATACGGTGAGATTATCGGAGGCAGCCAGAGGATAGACGATTTGGAGCTGCTTAAGCAGCGGATGAAGGAGCACAATTTGCCCGAGGAAGTCTATGCCTGGTACATGGATCTGCGGCGCTACGGCTCGGTACCCCACTCCGGTTTTGGTTTGGGATTAGAGCGGACGGTAGCGTGGATCTGCGGCTTGTCCCATGTCCGGGAGACAATTCCCTTCCCCCGCCTTCTTAACCGGCTATATCCATAAGGTTCGTCCAAAGCTTGTCCCATTGAGTTTTCCTGCATTTACCCTGCCCTCAGGGCTGGCGGTGAGACACTGCAGCACCGAAGAGGGCAGGGGGTCTTTCTTTACTATCTCGTACCCAAGAGAATTAGGAATACTCCCGCGGCCACGATCCCAAGTTTGCTGAGGGAGATACGGCCTGCTAAGCCGGCTAGACCTAAGAGAGAAACTGAAGTTAGGATTATGGGACCAAAGAGCCCCAACCCTGCATTTATTCTCAGCGCAATCCCCACTTTGCCGTAGCGGATCATCAAGAGGGCAGCCGTTATCTCTAGACTTCCCGCGATGAACCTGAGTATGGCCATACTCCGAACTACTTGGGTTTCATCAGTCATGACGTTATCCCTTTCTCTTGAATTCTGTGGTATACTTATCCCAAGTTAAAACAACCAGATGTCCACTAAGCGGTGAGTCTGCCAGTCCATCAGGCAGCCAGATGCAGTCTACATGGGAGGAAACACAATGTACGATCACATCAACCGTATCGATCCTGAGGTGTCTGCGGCCTTGCGTCGGGAGTTAGAGCGACAGCGAAACAGCATCGAACTAATCGCTTCGGAGAATTTCGTTTCCCGGGCGGTACTAGAGGCAGCAGGTTCGGTCCTAACCAACAAATATGCGGAAGGTTACCCCAATAGACGTTATTATGGGGGTTGTCAATATGTCGATGAAGTAGAGGTACTGGCCATCGAGAGGGCTAAGGCCCTCTTCGGCGCTGAACATGCTAATGTGCAGCCCCATGCCGGAGCACAGGCCAATATGGCGGTGTATTTCGCCATCCTCTCACCGGGAGATACAGTCTTGGGTATGAGCTTAGCCCACGGCGGTCACCTTACCCACGGCAGTCCCGTGAACTTTTCTGGGAAGCTGTTCAACTTTGTTCACTATGGAGTAGACCGGGAAACTGAGCAGATTGATTATGACGAGCTGGAGCACTTGGCAAAGGAGCATAGGCCCAAACTGGTGGTAGCAGGGGCAAGCGCATATCCCAGAATCATTGATTTCGAGCGGATTAGGGCCATCTGTGATGAGGTGGGTGCCTATTTTATGGTGGACATGGCCCAC
The DNA here is from genome assembly GCA_012727675.1 of Bacillota bacterium. GTDB lineage: Bacteria > Bacillota > Limnochordia > DTU087 > DTU087 > DTU087. The sequence goes on along the minus strand of JAAYGR010000033.1, from coordinate 1,109 downwards.
ATAGCCGGTTTGGTTGCAGCTGGTCTTCATCCTTCTCCGGTGCCCCATGCTCATTTCGTGACCACAACCACTCACAAGACGCTGCGGGGGCCAAGGGGAGGGCTGATCCTCTGCAAGAAAGAATTTGCCAAAGCCATCGACAAGACCATTTTCCCCGGCACCCAGGGTGGGCCCCTTATGCACATTATTGCTGCTAAGGCAGTCGCCCTTAAAGAGGCTGCAGCTCCCGAGTTTAAAGAATACCAGCAGCGGGTGGTAAGCAATGCCGCTGCTTTAGCCAAGGCCTTGAGAGACCGGGGATTGAGGCTGGTCAGCGGCGGTACGGATAATCATCTGATTCTGGTTGATGTGCGGAGTCTGGGGTTAACTGGGAAGGACGCGGAAGAAGCTCTAGATGCTGTAGGAATAACAACCAATAAGAATGCTATCCCCTTCGATCCCGAGAAGCCCTTTATCACCAGCGGGCTCCGCTTAGGGACGCCGGCGGTTACTACTAGGGGTATGGGTACGGCGGAAATGGAGGCAATCGGGGATATCATCTATCGGGTGTTGGCATCGCCCGAGGCACCGGAGGTGCTGGAAGAGGCAAGACAGCGCAGGGAAAAACTATGCCGGGATTTCCCCTTGTATGATGATCTTGTTTAGGATGACCTGACTGAGGATGAACCTGTGCAAGCATTGGTTTTCTTGTTCGATAAGTTGATTCTCCACTTGGATCAATAAGGGCCCCATATTCTTGGACAATACTTAAGACTAAGACAAAACGCCTTCCTCTAGAGGAAGGCGTTTTGTTATGTGTGCCCAGTATGCCTTGAACCGATGGATTGAGAGTAATCCTGTCGCCTAACTAGAAGCGGTTTTTTCATTTGCAGGTTGTGCAACTTTCGCTTTCCCAAAGAGTATTAGCCGCAGATTGCGGGGATATTAAACAGGAATCTTGCGGTAAAGGAGGAATCGCGCTTGGCGGAAATGCTGGAGATCCGATGGCACGGCCGAGGTGGTCAGGGCGCCAAGACCGCAGCATTACTGCTGGCAGAAGCGGCTGCTGCCGTAGGCAAATATGTACAAGCGTTCCCCGAGTACGGCCCCGAGAGAATGGGGGCTCCAGT
>JAAYGR010000233.1 GCA_012727675.1 Bacillota bacterium | reverse complement strand
TCATGGATGACAGGCCGGGCAAGGTGGCGGAAGCCATCGAGATTGCCCGCTATACCCGGCGGATTATCATCCAGAATATTATGTTCGCCTTCGGCGTCAAAGCCCTGTTCATTCTGCTTGGCATTGCCGGAGCAGCAACCCTGTGGGAGGCGGTCTTCGCCGATGTCGGTGTCGCCCTCTTGGCGGTTCTCAATTCCGCCCGGGCACTCCGCTTCCGACCGGAGCCCCAAAGCTGCTGCAGTCTATCGGAGCATGCCCATCAATGCTGCTAAAGGCGCTGCGGGCAGCCGCAGGATAGATGAATGGAGAGACCACACCACCAGGAGAACCAGGGTCACTATCACAAGGGCGAGATCTGCACCGATTCCCGAAAGCTTTATGCTGCCCAGAATCACATTTCTGGAATGATCCAGCCTCCGGCAGCTTTCCAGCAGGCGGGATCTCATGGTCCTGCCTGCACCGAAAACATAAGCACGGGCCCTGCGATATGACTTCTCCCCTGCATGGTAAGCAGCTGTAACTCCCCGAAAGGCCAAACTGCCCAGACCTTCCAAGGTCAGCCAAACAGGTGGCTGCCAAGAGAAGGCGCCGGTCTTAAGTCCGGCCCAGCATACTGCCATGCCGAGGCACAAGGTAACCAACATGCCCATTATGTCACCACTGTTCCAAAAGCCAAGTGACGCCGCTAACTCAGCGGCGGTTTTCATACCCAATCCTTCCGCCGCCGGTACTACCAGGGCCTGGAGAAGAAGCTGAGGCCTCAGCCCAATTACCACCATGGCCAGAGCCAAGATGCCCATGGATATATGAAGCCTCTTCGATCCGCCGTCGGATACCTTAACGGCGGCAGGCAGAACTGCTTTCCCGAAAAACATTAGATAATACAGCTTAGTGAAGGATGCAGCTGTACCCACCCCTACCAATAGGAACAATCTCTCCACCCAGACCAGCCAAGACTGACCTGTCCCAGCCGCTGCACTTACGGCATGGTGAAGCAAGGTCTTACTGGCATATCCGTTTAGACCAGGGGCGCCGGTGATCCCCAAGACTGCAAAGAGCATCAAGAAAGCTGTGATTGGGAAATGTCTCCATAGGCCCCCGAGGCGGTACAGGCTGGTCTCCCGGGTGTGGATATAGATAACCCCAACTCCTAGGAATAGGGCAGCTTTAAACAAGGCATGGTTGACGATATGATAAACCGCCCCCATAAGTCCCAGTCCGCCCTCCATTCCCAATGAAAGCCCAAGGCCAAGTCCAAGAATGATATAACCCATCTGACTAACACTGTGGTAGGCTAAGAGCCGTTTAGCATCACTCTGCAAGAGGGCAGCAGCTACCCCGGTCAGCATGGTGCAAACACCCAGGATCGTCAGTACCGGTCCAAGCCACGGGGCTCCACCCCACCCAGCCAGCTCGCCAGTGCGGATCAGTCCATATGCCCCTACCTTAATCAAGAGTCCGGACAAAAGGGCACTAGCAGGAGTTGGTGCTGATGAATGGGCATGGGGAAGCCAAAGATGCAGGGGTACCATACCCGCCTTAATTCCGAATCCCGCAACCAGTGCAGCTATGCCGTATTGGAAAAGTCGAGGCTCCAGCAAATTCAAAGGACCTGCACCG
>JAAYGR010000232.1 GCA_012727675.1 Bacillota bacterium | reverse complement strand
CGCCAAATACGTGCTTACCCAAACCCATTGCTACAACTCCGCCTACAGCTGCCATCCACCACGGCAGGGTTGGGGGCAGGTTAAAGGCCAAGAGCAGTCCTGTAACTATGGCACTGCCGTCATAAAGTGCGATAGGTTTTCCCCTCAATTTCTGAAAAGCCCACTCTGTAAGAACGCAAGCACCAACTGTTACCACAACTAGCCCGAGGGCTTGAAGTCGGAAAAAGTACAGTGATGCAAGCAGAGCTGGTATTAAGGCAATCACGACCCCGAACATTATCTTTGGAACTGTATCCGTATCTGACACATGGGGGGCCGGAGACATTACAAGCTTTATGTCAGTGTTCTTCACGCTATCTGGCATGAGTAGTCTCCTCCCTCTTAGCTAGTTTTCTTATAACTCTGAGCCTCTACTTCCCGCTTAGCCAACAGAATGCTCTGCAGCAGGAAGCGGTGGGCAGGGCATACATAGGAACAGCTACCGCATTCAACACAACTGAGCAATCCCAATTCTACTGCCTTATCGTATTGGCCAATATCAGACAGGTTCGCCAAATTGACCGGCATCAAGAAGGATGGGCAGGCGTCGACACACCGTCCGCAGCGGATACACGGTTCAGGCTTGTTAGGTTTCTTCAGTTCATTAAAGACCAGAATGCCGGTATTGCACTTGGTGACCGGAACTGCCAGGCTTGACTGGGTAACTCCGGTTAGTGGACCTCCGATGATGACCTGCTTTGGAGAGCCCTTAAATCCGCCGGCTACCTCAATCACTTCACCGATGGGAGTACCAATCCGGACCAAAAGGTTCTTAGGATCCTTTACTCCTTCTCCGGAAACAGTCACTACCCGTTCGATGAGGGGCATACCGGTTTCAATGGCTGCCTGTACGGCTGCGGCAGTCTCCACATTGTTGACTACGATGCCGATATCCATGGGCAGACCGTCAGTCGGTACCTGCTTACCTGTAATAGCCGTGATTAGCTGTTTTTCGGAACCTTGGGGATACTTATAACCTAAGGGTACGACTTCGATGCCGGGATAATCGGCTGATGCCTTCTCCAGTGCCGCGATGGCATCGGGCTTATTGGTCTCGATGCCGATGTAGGCCTTTTCGACACCCAAAGCCTTCATTAGGGCCCTGATTCCAAACACGACCCGCTCTGGCTGTTCTACCATGAGGCGGTGGTCACAGGTGAGATAAGGCTCACATTCACAACCATTGACGATCAAGGCATCGATCTTTTTGTCCGAGGGCGGTGATAGTTTGGCATGGGTCGGGAAGGTGGCTCCTCCCAGGCCGACAATGCCCGCTTCTCGGACGATTTTCTTGATGGTCTCAGGATCCAGTTGGCTCAAGTCTGGATTAGGCTTGATGCTGGGATCTAGACGTTCCTCACCATCATTTTCAATTACTACAGCCTGTACGATATTGCCAGATGGATCTATGCACGGCTGAATCCCCTTTACCACGCCAGAGACCGGCGCATGAACAGGTGCAGAGATAAACTCAGCGGAATCACCGATCTTTTGCCCCTTGTTGACTACATCACCTTTTTTGACAAGGGGAACGCAGGGAGCTCCTACATGCTGCTTCAGGGGAACAGTGACTTCAGCGGGGGGAGTCATCGTAACGATGGCTTTGCCGCTGGTCAGCTCTTTGTGGCCGGCAGGGTGTATGCCTCCCCTAAAGGTTCTAGCTGTACTCATGTCCTACCTCCGTTCAGTTTGCTACAGTTTGCTGCCGGTTAACGAAATCGCAACATGGGACGAGATCGTAACCAGCTCATTATTCGTTATTACTTACCTTATCTCCTGTCGATTTTTCTCGAAGAAACAGTGCTTTAAAAGAAATGTTCTATTTTACCTGGACTTTGTGATTATTAACACAATCACACATTCTGGGGGCGGTTCATCATAGGGTTACGCCTGGAGTTGACTGTCCCGGCGTTCAATCAGCTTGACGAGGGGTATACCTAGAACAAGGACTGAAAAAGCCTCACTAACGCCTATACCCACCACCGATAGCCAGTAGGGCACTTGGAAAATCAGATGCAGGTAGATGCTGATCAACAGTGCATTACAGACTATAGGAGAGGCATAAGCTATCCAGCTGTACCGGTAGCGATAAGTCAGCCAGGCGGCCAGGAGGGTTACAAGGCTTCCGCCAAAAACATCCCAAGGGCCCAAGCCCCCCAGGATGTTGCTGAGCATTACACCAACAAAGAGGGCGGGAACGGCCTCGGGGTAGAGCATAGGCAGCAAGGTAAGGGCCTCAGCTGGACGCAGCTGAAAGATGCCGAAACTGACTCCTGCAAAAATATATACTAATAGAATATAAACGGCTGCAATAAGAGCTGCCCTAACCATCTGGCGAGTGCTCACTCCCATACCTCCCTAAAAGGCGCTACATACATTGTAGTCATTGAAAGACGCAAAAGCAAATTCCAGCTAGAGGGTGGAGTGGGACTGATCAGGAAGGCATTATCGGGGCTAACGGCGGGGAAAGGGCCCGGGTGATGGGCCTGAAAGCTCCTTGGTATTGCTTTCCTTTGAAGGAGAGCTGCCGATGGATGTGATATTGCTAAAAAATCGCGTTAATGCCAGCAACAGACAGAAGGCTTTCCTTAGCTGTGAAGACTGTTCTCAGCTCTTAATATAAGTAGAAGGCTTAAGCATCCCTGAAAGGAGGCTTTCACCTAGCATTTTCTCGCAAATCCCAGCACTGCCAGTACCAGCAAGAAAGTGACAATGGCCAATAGAGTTCCGGGGTTAAGGATTAGTATAAGAAAGACCAGCAAAGTAGCTGCTGCAACTAGAATGGGCACGATGGACTCCAGTACGTCCAGAATGCGCCAATAATTGCTGCAGCTGGGAAGTTTCTTGGTCCATTTGCGCAAGCGGGGATCAACCTTCAACTTGCCTCACCTACCCTTCACCGCACTCTTAGGTTCCCAAGACTATTGCGCATCTAGAATCCGGTTGTATACCGCAAGAGTCTTCAGAGCGGTTTTTCTCCAGCTCAGGGAAGCTGCTGCGGTCAGTCCCCTTTGGCCCATGATTTCCCGCAGCGGCGTTTCCCACAGTCCCAGGTTAAGATGTTCAACCAAGGAGGTGGTGTCTTCTGGATTAAAAAGCAGTGCTGCGTCCCTTGCCGCCTCAGTCACGGATGGTACCGGGCTGGTGATGACTGGAACGCCGCAAGCCATGGCCTCCAGGGGAGGCAGACCGAAGCCTTCATAAAGACTGGGGTATGCAAAAAGCTCTGCCCCTTGATAAAGGGTCACTATATCATCCATGGGGACAAAACCGAGAAAGAGCACAGATTGATCAACTCCCAGGGCCTGGCAAAGAAGAGGCAGCGGCTCTGCTTGGGAAGAAAACCCACCTGGGATCACCAGCTGTATTTCCCGATCCCAGTATTTTCTCGCCTTGGCAAAGGCATAGATCAGCTCGGCAACGTTCTTGCGGGGGTTGAGTCCGCCGGTATAGAGAATATATGGGGCGGTGATGCCGTACTTACCTTGAAGGCGATATCTTGCCCTTTCCGGATCCCCCGGGACAAAGACTGCTTCTTGGGCAGGGTAGATTACCTGTATCCTCTTCTCGGGTATGCTCAGAATGCTGTGGATATCCCGTTTGGCCACCTGGGAAACTGTGAGGATACAGCAGGCTTCTCGGGCGACCTTAGGCACTTTCTCCAAGAAATTGCGCCGGTATCCCCTTCGGACAGTCTCCGGCATCACAAAGGGGATTAAGTCATGGATGGTAACAAGCATTGGACAAGTATATGACGGGAAGGCATGGAGACCATTATCTGGTGCATGGTAAAGCTCGATCCCTTGCGCTTCCAGCCACCGGGGCAGCTGTTCAGCTTCCTCCCGGCGGTCCCGGGACATGGGATGGAAGTGAAAATGGGGCGGCATGGGCAGCGGCTCGGTCCCATCATCTGGCCACAGCAAGTAGTACTCATGCTCTTGATCCAGTACGGCCAAGTATTGAATTAACTGATAGGTGTAGTTGCCGATGCCTGTACCTCTAGCGATCACCGCTGGGCGGGCATCGATACATATCCTGGCCACGGCATTCTCCCCTCATCCCCAATTCCCCAATTTCATAACGATTGTGCTGCTTTAATCTAGCTTAAAGGCCCTGGTGACCTGCTCCAACAGTTCCCGTTCTTGCTTGCGGGTGCGGCAGCGCCGGCGCAGGCGGGCAGCATACTTTTTCCTGGGCCGGGGCCGGGTTTCCCCATAGTATTGATGGGCTACGTCCCAAAACTTCTGCGGCCAGAGCCAAAGAGGGACAAAGAGCTGCAGTTCCTCCAGCGGCAAAGGATTTCTTTCCAAATATGCTGTCAAGGCAAGGCAGACCACATTTGCATCGTAGTCTGTAAACTTGGCCACCCGGCGCAGGAAGTTCACTAGATCGTGGATGGGAAGATCGCATATGCAGTAATCGAAATCCACCAGATGGATGCCGCCTTCTGGTGTGAAAAGCACATTCCGCTCTGAATAATCATGATGGCAGATGCTTCTTGTCTCTCGATAGCGGCTGCATACCTGTTCATAGTCGGAATGGGAGAGCAGCTCCAAGGCTTCCCGGCCCTGTTCTTCATATTGATCGATATGCCTTAGAAAACGACGGGCAAAGCGGCTTGGGCTGTCCTCTTCCTCTGCCTTTTGTCTGTACTCTTGAAGCATTTCCAGCCGCCTTTTCCACAAATCAGGCCATAAACCCCAGAGAATCCGCCTAGAAACCGGAGGCGGCTCAAAGCCCTGGGCCCTTTGGTGCAGCTCTGCCAGCTGGGCAGCAGCCGCTGTCACGTCGGCCGTGGAATCATAAAGGGCCTCCCGGCTTTCTACCCAGGGACTCATGACGAAAAAACGCCCTTCAATCTCTATATAAGGACGTTCCTCCGGATCGAGGACATATCGATCGATATTCTTCATACCTTGCTTATATAGATATTCCTTCGCAGCATGGATGAACAGTATATCAGCTTCGCTTTGGCGGCTTTCCTTCAAAGCAAAAACACCTTGGTCACTGACAACTCTAAAGGCTCGGCGAACTGCTGTGATTCCCTTTGGCTCAATACCGAAGCGGAGGACAGCCGCCACTTCCAAGGTCACCAGCTCTCCATCCTTTCGCAGGTACATACAGCTCGGTTGGTAACTAGGAGCCATAGTGCGTACTTATTATATTTGACCGCCGGAGATTTGGTGAATGAAGCACAGGGATTTCGTTCCTATCATATTAATATACGGAAGCTGACATCCCGACGGGAGGGAACGGGAATGGGCAGAAGGGGAAAACGGCGTCATTCTGGTTTTCGACGGGTGCTCAACGAATACGGAGTGCTCCAGTCCATTGCGGACGCCTATGATCTGCGAATACTCCACGCAGAAAGAAGGCGGAGGGTATTTAGGGTCAACACCAGTCAAGGCTGGAAGAAGATCAAGCAGTTCAAGTACTCCCAGGTAGAACTGGCATTCGTTCATGGAGTTCTGGAACACTTGGCCGGCAAAGGTTGGAGACGTACCGTGCCTCTCAACTTGACTAGGGATGGCCTGCCTTATGTTGAGACACCCGAGGGCTTGTTCTACATGTCTGCATGGATACAGGGCGAAGAAATAAACTCGGAGGATCCCTTTCATTTGGAAATGGCAGCAAAGGTCATCGGCGAGATGCACCGCTTGCTGCAGGACTACAAAGCCCCGGAAAACTGCCGGCGGAGCTTTCCGACCCATTGGCAGGATAAATACACCGGGCAGGCTGAGGACCTAGAGCGCTATCGGCAGCAGACCGAAGGTGCCCGCAAGGGCAAGTTTGGCCGCCGGTTCTGGAAAGTCGCGGATGATTTCATCAGGTTGATGGGCATCGGTTTGCAGCTTCTAAATGAAGCAGGCTACAACCAGTTGAGTCAAGTGTCAGATTTCGTTACGGTTTGCCACACAAGTCCTACCTCTGGCAACTTAGTTTTGGGCAGTGACGGGAAGATCTACATCATTGACTTCGACAATGCCCGCACAGATCTCCGCGTCTATGACCTGGGGAAAATGCTCCTTCGGCACAGCGGCTGGGATGTAGACAAAGCAGTTTTCATCATCAGGAGCTATCAGGAGGCAAATCCCTTAACCAGGGAGGAAATCGCTTTGCTGCCGGGCCTTTGCGCCTTTCCCACCAAGGGCTGGCAGGTTGCCCGATCCTTTTTTGAAGAGGGCAAAGTCCACATGGGCCGCCTGGAAAAGGCCATCGGCGAGCTGGCGAGGCAGGAGGCCTTTGTTAAAGCCCTTGCCCAGATATCCCCGACAGACCTGTGCTACCAGCCTGAACAGCTGTTCCAGACAATTCCCTATCCAGACCCAATACTGGATGGGCGGGATGGGGAGGAAGATAGCCAAAGTGTGTCTGAGGCTTGTGAGCCTGAGACAGTCGAAGCAGGTATTGACATAGACTTCGATGTGGAGGAGATGCTGTCCCAGCAGAAGATAAGGG
>JAAYGR010000032.1 GCA_012727675.1 Bacillota bacterium | reverse complement strand
TGGTGAGTTCCGGATTTTCTGGACTATTATCATGCCTCTGACCAAGTCGGGCCTAGCCGCCCTTACCATCTTCACCTTCATGTGGAATTGGGACAACTTCCTCTGGCCGCTGATCGTACTCAACACAGATAATATGTTTACCTTGCCGGTTGGGTTGGCCATGTTTGCCAACCAGTACTGGACTGATTACGCTTTGGTCCTAGCCGGTTCTACAGTCACCGTGGCCCCGGTGCTGCTGGTGTTCTTCTTGATGCAGAAGCGGTACATAGAAGGGATCACCTTGAGTGGAATGAAGGCGTAGGGGATTAAAGGGGGTGGGCGCCCCGGCCGGGGCGGCGGGACACAGGTTAAGGTGCAAAGTGGGCACCTACTCCAAATTTGTGCCGGTAACCTGTCGAAATACCTGGCCCAGGGAGGCTTCTTGGGTGTGAATGGTGAGGATCTCACCGAGGCTTCGGAGTTGGTCAAGCTGGGTGCCTAGATCTACCTGCTCGAGGGGCAGCCTGACGGTCAGCAGGTCATCTTCCCAAGCTATTCGCTCTGGAGCAACTCTTTCTCTCAAGCTCTCAATCTCTGAAGATTCAACAGACGGCCTCAGCTGGACAACCACCACCGGCTGGCCGTAACGGCGCATTAGGGCCTTGGGATGATCGAGGGCGGCTATTCTCCCTCGATTGAGGAAAGCCACCCGGTCGCAGAGGGTTTCTGCTTCGGTCATATCATGGGTACTCAAGAAGATGGTCTTCCCCTGCCTCCGGTAATGGTCAATCGCGCCATGGATGACGGCGGCGGAGGTGGGATCTAGACCGCTGGTGGGCTCATCCATGATCAGGACTTCGGGATCATGGAGCAAAGCCCGGCAAATGAGGAGCCGTCTTTTCATCCCCTTGGAATAAGTCCTAACCGGCCGCTTGGCAGCCTTGGCCAGGTCATATGTTTGGAGGAGCTCCTGTATCCTGGCTGCAGGCACCCCGTGGAGCGCGGCAAAAAAGCGGAGGTTCTCTATCCCCGAAAGCCGCTCATAGAGATGGCTTTCTTCAAACACTACCCCCAGATGCCTATAAAGGGCGGGATTCTTGAAGGTGCCTTGACCCAGCACCCGGCAGGAACCGCCGGTGGGACTGCTGAGACCGGCAAGGATCCTGATGGTTGTGGTTTTACCGGCGCCGTTGGGACCGAGATAGCCGAAAACCTCTCCCGGGTACACCTGGAAGCTGATCCCCTGGAGGGCCAGAGTCTCACCGTATTTTTTCACTAAGTTTTCAACCGCAATGGCTGGTTCAGTCATGGCAATCACCGTTTTCCTGCGAAGTTAGCGCTCCCGTTCAATGGTCCGTCGGTAAGCAAGTAGGGTAATAAAAGAAAGGAGCAGGGCAAAGCCGGCTAAGGACAGGATATCTGCCCTGACCGCCTCCAGGTTGGCCTGATACTGCAGTGTTTCCCTTAACCCCCTATACAGATAGAAACTGGGCAGTAATCCTGCTGCCTGTCTCGCGATCTGGGAGAGATCCGCAGCCAGGGCCGGGAAGATCAGAGGGAAATAAGCAATTGTGCTGACAGCTCGGGCCGCCGATTGAGATCGGGCGTGAAGGCCGATGATAAGACCGATGGCGGTGAAGCTGATAGCCCCAAAAATGAGGAGCAGAGCCGCCGCCGTTGTCCCTTCGCCGCTGAGGCTAATCTTGTTCAATAGGAGCATCATGAATGAAACCAGGAGTACCAACAGGGCACCAGAAATACCTTTCCCCAAGAGGATCTCCCCATCGGTGGCCGGTGAAATCCGGATGTTGTCTAATGTGCCCTTTTCTTTCTCTTCTGCAAAACTCCCGGATAAGACCATGACCCCGATCATTACAGCGGTGATTGTAAGCCACAGGGGCAGCAAAGAGGCACTGGCTTTGCCTTGGTTGAGCACCACCAGGTCAACTACCGGCTCAACCCTTCGGCCCATATAAGCAGACAGCACAGTCTCCAGCACATCCTTTAAGGGGAAATAAGTCATTGGATTGCTGCCGTCAAGGTAAGCAGTGAACATTTCGCCCGGTTCAGCCACGATGA
>JAAYGR010000231.1 GCA_012727675.1 Bacillota bacterium | reverse complement strand
GGGCGGATACAAGCGGGTTGGGAATATTGCCAATCGGAGGGCCGCAGCAGTTTAGAGCATCCAATAAGCTGGTTCTGCCATGAAGGGAAGGGAGGAGCGCTGTGTAGTGGCCATTTTGAGTGTAAGGGGACTATCGAAGCAGTTTCCAGGAGTCATTGCCCTCAACCAGGTGGATTTCGAACTAGAAGAAGGCGAAGTCCATGCCCTTGTGGGGGAGAACGGTGCAGGCAAATCGACTCTCATCAAGATTCTGGCCGGTGTCTACATGCCTGATGCCGGTGAGATCAGCTTGCGAGGTGAGCGCTTTAGCCCCAAGAACCCCAAGGAGTCTCTGGATCAGGGCATCAGCGTGATCCATCAAGAGCTGCAGTTGGTGCCTGCACTAAACGCGGTGGAGAATATCTTCTTGGGCCGGCATCCCGTAAAGAATAAGCTGGGGTTCGTCGACTGGAAAGATATGCGAAGGGCTGCTGAAGAGCTGGTCGCTAAACTTGGCATCAGCCTAGACCTCAAAGTACCTGTAGGCCGGCTGAGTGTTGCCCTTCAGCAGATGGTGGCAATTGCCAAAGCTCTATCCTACGATGCAGAGATCTTGATCATGGATGAGCCGACCTCCACCCTCACCGATGAGGAGATCGACAACTTATTTGACCTCTTAAGGACTCTCAGGAGTGTCGGTGTGTCCATCATTTATGTTTCCCACCGCCTCAATGAACTCAAGGAAATCGCCGACCGGGTTACGGTTTTGCGGGACGGCCAATACATAGGCACTCGCGATGTCCAGGAGACCAACATCGACGAGATTATCCACATGATGGTAGGCCGCAGTATCGAAGATAAGTACCCCAGAGTTCGAACAGAGCCGGGCAAAGAGCTGCTGCGGGTTGAGGGCTTAGCCAGCGGCCGCCGGGTACGAGACGTCAGTTTCAGTGTACATGCCGGCGAGATCTTGGGAATCGCTGGGCTGGTGGGTGCTGGTAGAACAGAGACTGCCAGGGCCATTGTGGGTGCTGATGAGAGGGACCGGGGCACCATCTATGTCCACGGCCGGGAGGTAAGGATCAATTCTCCGGTAGATGCCGTTAACCTAGGAATTGGACTCATACCTGAAGACCGCAAGCACCAGGGCCTGGTATTGGAAATGTCGGTGAAGGGCAACTCTACCCTGCCGATCCTGTCGGACCTGTGCAGCAGGTGGGGCTTCATCGATCATCCTCGGGAGACTGATGAGGTAGAAGGTTTGGTGCGGAGCCTCGACATTCGAACCCCTAGTATTGATCGCCATGTGGAGGATCTCAGCGGAGGCAATCAGCAGAAGGTGGTTTTGGCGAAATGGTTTGCCAAGCGCTGTGATGTACTGATTTTCGATGAGCCAACCCGAGGCGTTGATGTGGGGGCGAAAATCGAGATCTACAATCTGATGAATGAGCTGACTCGCCAGGGGAAGGCCATCATCATGATTTCCTCAGAAATGCCGGAAATCATCGGAATGAGCGACCGCATGATCGTGATGCACGACGGTGTCGTTGTTGGAGAATTGACCGCTGAAGAGGCCACCCAAGAAAAGATACTCAGTCTAATTGTCGAGGGTGAGAAAGGAGAGAGACGCGATGAGAGGTGAGCGCAGCGAGGTTTCGGTTCAAAGGATTGACTGGGGTTTGGCGTTGGATAAGTACGGAATCTTCTTGGTCTTCTTGGCCATCTGCGTCATTTTGTCGTTTTTATCCCCGGCCTTTCTCACAGTCCGCAATGTCCTCAATGTTCTGCGCCAGGTTTCCATTACCGGCATCATGGGTGTTGGGATGACCTTTGTCATTCTAACCGGAGGTATCGATCTTTCTGTTGGTTCCCTGTTGGCCTTGGCAGGGTGTCTAGCCGCAGGGCTGGAGGTTCGCCACGGGGCAAGCCTCTTCCTGATGGTGATTATCCCGATACTGGTTGTCACCTGTCTTGGGGTGCTTGTAGGTTTCATTATAAGTAAATTCAAGGTACCTCCCTTTGTGGCAACTCTGGGAATGATGAGCGCGGCCAGGGGCCTGACTTTGATTTATACCGATGCATACCCCATCAGCGGGCTGTCCCGGAGCTTCCGGGCCTTGGGCAGCGGCATGGTGGGGCCGGTGCCGGTGCCGATTATCATTTACATAGTGGTCGTAATCCTAGGAGCCATTGTCCTTTCCCAGACCAAGTTCGGTAGATATGTATATGCCATCGGCGGGAATGAAGAGGCTGTAAGGCTGTCGGGAATACCTACCAGCCGCTACAAGATCGCGATTTACGGGATCTCTGCCTTTACAGCGGCATTGTCGGGAGTAATCCTTGCCGCCCGGCTTAATTCAGGACAGCCTACTGCCGGTCAGGGTTATGAGCTTGATGTTGTGGCAGCTGTCGTTATCGGTGGTACGAGCCTGCAGGGCGGCCGGGGCAGCGTGCTTGGCACTTTCATCGGTGCCCTTCTAATTGGGGTACTTACCAATGGTTTTAACCTAATGAATATTTCTCCTTTCTACCAGCAGGTCGTCAAAGGCGCAATCATTGTCGCTGCTGTGATCATGGAACAGATGCGCTCGAAACAAAAGGACTGATGGGAGGTGGTTGCCGGCTGTCAAGACGAATTTGTGAGATCTGACTTGGTAGGGCTGCAAGATATCTTTGCTAAGGAGGGTGCTTTATGAGACGAACTGTGTTGACCGTTCTATTGGGGCTTCTGATAGTTGCGTTGGTCGGCTCGGCGGCAATGGCTGAGACTTTGCGGTTTGGTCTCTCGGTTCCCAGTCTCAGCATGACTTGGTTCGTATTTTTGAAGAATGCCGTTGAAGAGCAAGCTGCCGAAATGGGAGTTGACCTAGTGGTCATCGATGCCCGCAATGAGGTGGGCAAGCAGATGTCCGACGTTGAGGATATGATCGTGCAGGACTTGGATGGAGTCTTGCTGGTTCCTATCAACGTCGAAGCCTTAGTTCCAGCAGTAGAGGCCTTGAATGAGGCCGGCATTCCGGTAGTCACCGTAGATAGGAAGATTATCGGGGCTCCAACCCTCTGCCACGTCGGTGCCGACAATGTTGAGGGTGGACGGATCGCCGGCAATTTCATTGCACACCTTCTCAGGGGAGAGGGCAAGGTCATTGAGCTGACCGGCACTCCCGGCTCTTCGCCGGCCATCGACCGGGGTACAGGGTTCAATGAAGTCATCGGCCAGTATCCCAAGATCGAGATCATCGCCCAGCAGACCGGCCAGTTTACCAGGGCAGAGGGCATGTCAGTCATGGAGAACCTGATCCAGGCTTACCCAGAATTCGATGCTGTCTTCGCCCACAATGATGATATGGCCGTTGGCGCGTTAGAAGCCATCAAGGGTTCGGGCCTTGACCTCGATGACGTCATCGTTGTCGGCTTTGATGCCATCGAAGATGCCCTGGTGGCAGTAGCCCGGGGTGAGCTGGAAGCCACCATTGAGCAGCAGCCCAAGCAGCAGGCCAAGAGTGCGTTCAAGATCTTGGTGGACTATGTAAGAGATGGCATAGAGCCCCCAGAAAGTGAGATCTACCTTACACCCCTCTTGATAATGGAAGGAACATTGGACAGAGCTGAGTCATGGGACCTGGTCAAGGACCAGATCTAGACAGTCCTCGATCTGCAGGCGGGAAGCCGCTTCTCGGCGGCTTCCCCTACCTTCGGGACAAATACGAGATGGGGGAGGCATAGTCATGGACAAAAAGGGAGTAGTGCGTCAAGCTATTGCCGATGGCAAGGGTATTCTCAGATTAGCGCCCAACTGGGTGCCAAGGGTTTTTTGCATACCCGGCGGCCGGCTGAAGCTTCACCCAAAGGATCTTTATGCCTTGGGCAAACATCGGGGTGGGATCGATGAGCGTTGGTTTGCTTCCACCACCAAGGCAGATAACGGTCCGGGGACACCTGAAGATGAAGGTTTGAGCTACATCGTTGCCGGCAATAACTGCCAGGACAAGCGGGTGCTGCTCAAAGAGGCTATTGAGCTGATGGGTGACGAGATCATCGGAAAGCATCTGATGGAGGAATACGGCGGCTGGCCAATGTTCAGCAAGTTTTTTGACAATCATGCGCCGCTGCCCCACCATGTCCACTTAGATGATGAGTACGCTGCCAACGTCGGTGCCGTTGGCAAACCGGAAGGATATTACTTTCCGCCCCATCTGAATTTCACTAGGGGACTGTTTCCTTACACCTTTTTTGGCTTGAGGCCTGGAACGGCCAAAGAAGAGGTAATCGAGTGCCTGCGCCGTTTTGATGCCGGGGATAATCAGATCTTGGAGTTATCACAAGCTTATAAACTGGAACCCGGTACTGGCTGGTATGTGCCCCCGGGACTGCTCCACGCTCCCGGTACCCTTGTGACCTACGAGCCCCAGCGGGCCAGTGATGTTTTCTCCATGTTCCAGTCTCTAGTTTGGGATCAACCTACATCCAGGGATCTCCTGGTCAAAGACGTGCCGGCGGATCGCCGCGATGACCTGGAGTATATAGCAGGCATCCTGGACTGGGAAGAAAACGTGGATCCATATTTAGCCAAGAGGAAGTTCATTAGGCCGGTGCCGGTGAAGGACATGGATGAGATGCAGTCAGAAGGCTATATCGAAAAGTGGATTGTCTATGGGTCCGAATACTTCTGTGCCAAGGAACTGACGGTGCTGCCCGGCAGGACAGTGACTATCACGGATGACGGTGCGTATGGAGCCATTGTGCTGCAGGGCCACGGCCGGATGGGCCCGCTGGCCATAGATGCACCGACTTTGATCAGGTACGGGCAGATGACCAATGATGAGGTCTTTGTGACCTATGGCGCGGCTCGGGAAGGGGTTACCATTGTCAACGAGAGCGAAACCGATGACCTGGTCATGCTG
>JAAYGR010000230.1 GCA_012727675.1 Bacillota bacterium | reverse complement strand
CCGCACTTGGGGCACTCCTTTGGTCGACACCGACCCTCCTTAGTCTCACCGCAAGCGCTGCATTTCCATACCGCCACTAACCTGCACCTCCGCTTCTAGAGAAGATAATGCATAAGGATTAGTCAAAACCCATATTTCCCCTGCCTGGCGCACAAATCTAACGGTCTAGTCTCCATTGGAGAACGTATCCCAAAGCCACTGGTGCTCAGCTACCAAGGGCATTCGCCAACCTCGACCAAATCCCCGCCGGGTCACTCTTAGACCGGGAGCTGCCTGCCGCCGTTTGTATTCGCTCCGCACCAACAGCCGCAGCACCTCATCGACGGTCTCCTGGGGATAACCTGCCTCTGCCACTTCCTCTCTATTCTTGCCTTCCTCAATAACCAGCCGCAGAATCCCATCCAGGATGTTGTAAGGAGGCAGGCTGTCGGCATCCAGCTGATTAGGACGCAGCTCCGCGGATGGCGGCTTAGTCAGGATTGAAACAGGAATTATCTCCTTCTCCCGGTTAATCCAATCAGCCAGCCGGTAAAGATCAGATTTATAGACATCGGCCAGCACCGCCAGGCTGCCGCTCATGTCACCATAGAGGGTTGTATAACCAACCGCCAGTTCCGATTTGTTGCTGGCATTAAGGAGGAGCCAGCCGTATTTGTTAGCCAAGGCCATGCAGAACATCCCCCGCAAGCGGGCCTGGATATTCTCCTCCACAACACCCATATTCACATCGATAAAGCTGTCCAAGAGTGTCCCCTTGACGACAGTCAAGGAATCGTTAATGGGGATGATTCTCAAGTCACAGCCCAAATTCTCCGCCAGCTCCCTGGCATCGGTAATAGACTGGGGTGATGTGTAGGGGCTGGGTAGGGTGACGCAGTGAACATATTCCTTCCCCAACGCTTCCACAGCTAAACAGGCGGCTATGGCGGAATCCAACCCCCCAGACAGACCTATGACTACATCACTGAAACCGGATTTTTCAGCATAATCCCTGATCCCCAGGACCAGGGCTCCATGGAGCATAGCTATGGAATTGGTGGTAACTGGAGGCATCTCTCCCTTGACTTGGATACCCTCCATTTCCACTACGATAAGTTCTTCCTGAAAGGCACTGCCTCTAGCGCAGATATGACCTTCGCCGTCAACGGCCAGGGACTGACCCGCGAAGATAGCCTCATCATTGGCGCCAACCTGGTTTACCCAGAACACCGGCTTACCTGTCCTGCGGGCTAGTTGGCTGAGCACCTCCTGAGTATTGGCCTCTTGTCCGAAATAGTAGGGGAAACTTCCTATGTTTACTAGGAAATCTGCCCCGGCCTCTGCCTGGGCCTCCATGGGATTCTCTGGACCCTCCATGTCTTCGCCCACCGAGATGCCCATTGATAGACCTTCTATAACCTCAAGTTCTATGTCCTGGCTGCCGGGAGTAAAGTAACGTCTTTCATCCACGAGATCAAAATCAACCAGATTCCGTTTTCGCCAAGCTTTGACATTTCCCCGGCCGTCACAGAAAAAGGCAGTATTGTACACAATCACTCTCCGGCCGCTGCCCTCGGCCATATGGTACTCCGGACCTCCAATAACGGCCGCTATGCCTTCAATATCCTGAGCCAGCTCCTTAACAGCCCTGCCTGCAGCAGCCAGCAGCTCCCGGCGGGTCAGCAGATCTCCGGGCGGATACCCGGTAACGGCCATTTCTGGAAAAACAACCAGTTGGCATCCCTGCTCCTTGGCCTTAGCGGCATAGTCCCGGATCTTCTGGATGTTGCCCTTTATGTCTCCTATGGTCAAATTGATTTGTGCCAGCGCGATTTTCACCCGATCACCTTCTTTACCTTGACACAGTCAGCTGAGCACTTCCGTCTTTAGTTTACCTCATTTTAACAGGAGAAAGTCCATCCTGCAACAGACAGGATTGACAGACCTTTGGCGAAATGTAGTATAATAGCCGAAACGGACGTGGTCTCACCGCCGTGTCTTCTAATGCGGTGCACTTAGACCAACTACGTTACCAACAGTTCTCTAAGGATGAGTGTTCATGCCCAATAAGCACCGGCGGGGTGGTGTTAAACAGCAGCACTCCATTATTCCAGGCATACGCAAAAGACTGCAAAAGATAGCAGCCTGCCCCTATGTGCAGGCGGTTACCCCCGGCCGCATCTTCTCCGCCACCGGCAGTCAGGAGCCAGTGGTGGTTTTCCAGTATTTCCAGGCAACCGGCATGAAACTCATCGGCAAAATCCCCGGAGCAGTTCAGGAGATTTTTGTTGTCAGCTCACAGCGGGAGGCTGCCCTCAACTGGCTGACCGCGGCCAATCTAGTTCTCCTGGAAGAAAACCGCCCCGGAAAACCCTACAGCCAGAAACGCAAAGGCAGGACAACAGCCGGCGAAAACAGTACCGAACCAATATCCGAAGCCTCCCCCGATACCCTGCGCCGATACATGCAGCTTTCCGACGACAGTGACAGCCCCCTTATGGTGGCCGTCGGCGATCGGCTAAACGGCAAGATGCACGATTTCCGAACCAAGCTTCTCCAAGAAGCCGAGGTACAGAAAAAGCGAGAACGGAAAAGGAAGTCAAAGCGACGACGACAACCCCCCAACCAGCAGCAGCCAATCTCCCAGCCTACCACCATGGAGCAGTGGCTGAAGGCTGCCGAGAAACAGGGAACTGAGTACTGGCGAAAAATCAAAGCTGATAAAGAATCCTAGCCTAACTCAGGCGTTTTCCCTTACCCCTGCCCAGCACAGCCTTCCGCAGCCTGATGCTCTTGGGCGTAATCTCCACCAGTTCATCCTCAGCCACGAAGGCCAAAGCCTCTTCCAGGGAAAGAATCCGAGGCTCATCGATTTTCGGTGCGATCTCCGCGGTAGAGGAGCGGATGTTTGTGACATGCCTTTTTCTGGTCACATTGACGTATAGATCGTTTTCCCTGGAATGCTCACCGATAATCATACCATCGTATACCATGGTCCCCGGGCGGATAAACAAGGTGCCCCTTTCTTGGATATTGACTATGGCATAGGCAGTGGCCTCCCCCTGCTCACAGGCTACTAGAGCCCCGTTATTCCTACTGGGGATGTCGCCTCGGTACTGACCGTACCCATAAAAAGTGTAGTGCATGACTCCGGTGCCCTTGGTCTCGGTAAGGAAGTCTGAGGCAAAGCCGATCAGGCCCCGGGTAGGAACGATGAACTCCAGCTTCAGCCGGCTGTCTCCTACCTGGATCATATTCAGAAGTTCACCCCGCCGGGTCCCCAGTTTTTCCATCAAAGCCCCCATGTACTCAGTAGGGATATCCACCACCAAATGCTCCAAGGGTTCAAGCATCCCTTCATCTGATTCCCTAAGCAGCACTTGGGGTTTGGAGACTGCCATTTCATAGCCTTCCCGCCGCATGTTCTCAATCAGAATCGAAAGATGGAGCTCACCCCGGCCGGCTACCTCAAAAACATCAGGACTATCTGTTTCCCGCACCTGCAAAGCCACATAGACCCGTTACTCTCTCTCCAACCGCTCCCTCAGGTGGCGGGAAGTCAAGTACTTCCCCTCCCGGCCTGCAAAGGGACTGTCATTCACCTGGAACATCATCATCAAGGTAGGCTGATCTACCTCTAGGGGCGGCAAGGGTCTCGGTTCTTCTATTGAGGTAATGGTATCGCCGATCTCAACACGGCTTAGACCGGCTATAGCCGCAATTTCCCCAGTCGGCACTGTTTCTGCCGGAACCCTCTTCAGGTTTTCGAAAACAAACAGCTGGGTGATGGTCTCTTTGTGCAGCCCATCGGTGCCGCCCCGGACAACTGCCACCTGATCACCCCGCTTTAGTGTACCGTTATGCAGGCGGCCGATGGCGATGCGGCCGATATACGGATCGTAATCAAGGGTACTGACCAAAAGCTGCAAAGGAGCTCGTTCACTGCCTTGGGGTGATGGTATGTGGTGAATCATGGCTTCCAAAAGAGGCTTCAGTGAACCCTCCCCTTTTTCCACCGCATCCAGGGCATCATCCAAATTTTCCTCTACAACACCTAAGCGGGCCGACCCGTACAGCACTGGGAAGTTGAGGAGCTCTTCATCGGCCCCTAGGTCTATGAAGAGGTCTAAGACTTCATCAACTACCTCTAGAGGACGGCAATCGGGTCGATCGATCTTGTTGATCAAGACGATGGGCCGTACTCGCCGGGCGAGGGCCTTCTGGAGCACAAAACGGGTTTGGGGCATAGGACCTTCAAAGGCATCCACCACCAAGAGGGCACCATCCACCATATCCATGATCCGTTCCACTTCCCCGCCGAAATCGGTGTGGCCCGGTGTATCCACAATGTTGATTTTATAATCCAAGTAGCTCACCGCGGTGTTCTTGGCCAAGATGGTGATCCCCCGTTCCCGCTCCAAGGCGTCGGAATCTAGAACCCGCTCTTGGATATCGGCATTTGCCCGAAAAGCTCCAGTTTGCTTGAGTATCCCATCCACCAACGTGGTCTTGCCGTGATCTACGTGGGCAATAATGGCTACATTGCGTAATTCCATATTCTCGTTGCCTCCTGCTGGGAAAAGCACAGGTCTAAGACTACCCGTATTCCATATTCTTGTCAAGAAAAGCATGGGGAGTAAGCCGCAGACTGCGACTTCCGAAAGCTATATAGGTCTCATAGAGACTGGAGAACTGGAGGAGAGCTAGAAAAAGCCGGGAATCAGCAGCTGGGAGATATAGGCAAAGAAAGTGCCTACAAGGCTGCCGGCCAGCACATCACTGGGATAATGGACTCCTACATATATCCGGGACCATCCCACTAGAACTGCCCACAGCACCCACAGGACGGAGTACGCGGGAAAAGCCAAGGCATAGCTCACCCCAACGGCGAAACTGGCGGTGGTATGTCCCGAGGGAAAAGAATAAGCACAGATAGGCACATTGAAGGTGCGAATATGCTCCAATCGGAAAATGGGACGGGGACGATTGACTAACCTCTTAACTATGAGACTCACCAAGGAACTGCCGGCTAAAGCTGCAAAAGCTCTGCTGCCGGCAACTAGACAAGAGCGCCGCTCATACAATCCAGCCAGGATAGCCGCGAGGGTAATGCCGATGGTAAAACCGGCACTGCCGGTATGGGTGATCCATACCGAAATCCTGTCCAATAGTCTACACCTAATGCGGGTATTAAATAAGCGAAACAGCCATTCATCACCTGAACGGATTGCTGCCATCAATCGGCCCCCTCAGCATCGGATGATCCTAGTTTACCATATCTGTTCTGAAGGCGCACAAGAAATTTCGCCGGGTCCAGCCATAAATGGACACTCTTCCCTGCAGACTCAACTATTGACTAATCTAATCAAATGAGAAGTGGTGCAGACTAAGGCTAGAATGGGAAGCGGAAACAGGAGGAGCTAATTATGCATTTCGATAAATATCAGCCCCGAGTGGCGTATTTCTGCATGGAATACGGCCTCGACGAAGAACTGCCCATATACGCCGGCGGCCTTGGAATTTTGGCCGGAGACATCCTTAAGAGCGCCCACGACCTCCATGTGCCTTTGGTGGGTATAGGCATCTTGTGGAAAGAGGGTTATACTTCTCAGTTTATCAATGAACACGGCTGGCCCTATGACCGGCCTTCAAGCTATGCACCAGATCTCCTTGAGGATACCGGGGTTACAGTCCACGTAACCATCAGAGGTGAACAGGTGCCGGTACGGGTGTGGAAGGTGGATTGCTTTCACAACGCCCCGCTTTACCTGCTAGATACAGCTGTTCCCGGCAGCAGTTATGATTGGGTCACCCGGCGGTTATACGGAGGGACATCCCATGATCGAGTTGCCCAGGAAATCGTCTTGGGCATTGGGGGGATCCGGGCCCTAGAAGCCCTTGGTCATACCGTTGATGTGTACCACTTCAATGAGGGGCATGCTGCCTTGGCTGGTATAGAGCTGATTCGCCGCAGGAAGGCAATGGGAATGACCTTCCATGAAGCTCTAGAGGCCACCCGGCGAGAGGTTGTCTTTACCACCCATACTCCGGTCATGGCCGGAAATGAAGAACATGACCTGGAGCTGTTGGAATACATGGGGGCTTTCAACGGCCTTTCTTGGCATGAGATGGAACAGATCGGCGGAGATCCCTTCAATATGACAGTGGCGGGACTGCGCCTTGCCCATATGGCCAACGGCGTTTCTAAGCTCCACGGCATGACGGCCAGGTCCATGTGGTCAGACAAAGAGGACCGGGCTCCGATCGTCTCCATTACCAACGGTGTCCATGTCAATACCTGGATGTACCCCGAAATCCGCAGAGCTTACGAAGCTAATCAAAGCTTGTGGGAACCCCACATGCAGGCTAAGCAGGAGCTGCTCACTGCCATAACCAAGCGAACCGGAGTACGGCTTAATCCCAAGGCCCTGCTTATCGGCTTTGCCCGCCGTGCTGCTCTGTATAAGCGTCCGGGACTTATTTTTCAGCGCATGGATGTCATAGGTCCGCTCCTGGAGAGCGGACGGGTCCAGCTGGTTTTCTCCGGCAAAGCCCACCCCCAGGATGAAGCGGCAAAACGTCAGGTGAGTAAGGTCGCAGAGATAACCAAGGAGTTCCCCCAGAGTGTTGTCTTTCTGGAAAACTACGACATGGCCTTGGGACGCCTTCTCACAGCGGGCTGTGATGTTTGGCTGAACAATCCCCAAAGACCTTTGGAAGCCTCAGGCACCTCAGGTATCAAGGCTGCTCTCAACGGCTGCCTTAATCTGAGCGTCCTTGACGGCTGGTGGGTTGAAGCTTGCCAGCACGGTGTCAACGGCTGGCAGTTCGGCGGCGGCTATGAAGGGCCAAATCAGAGTAAGTACGACTTAGCCAGCCTGTATGAAGTGCTGCTGGAAGAGGTACTTCCCACCTACTACGAGAATCCAGAGCAGTGGCGGAAAATGATGGTGGAAAGCATCAAGTCAACCTATTACCGGTTCTCTGCCCAAAGGATGCTGATTGAGTACTACAATATCATGTATCAGCCGTCTAGAACGGCAAAGCTCCTGGCTG
>JAAYGR010000229.1 GCA_012727675.1 Bacillota bacterium | reverse complement strand
GTTGAGCAAGTACTATGAAGACCTGCGTCCTTATGTTGAAAGAGACGGCATCAATCTTGAAGAATTGATAACACCGGGATTCTTGGGCGGCTATTATCGGCCCGATGGCAAGCTCGAAGCGATGCCTTTGCTGGCCAACTGCTTTGTGTTCGCCTACAACAAGGAGCTGTTCGATAGGTTCGGAGTGGCGTATCCAACCGACGATTGGACCTGGGAAGATTTCGCGGAAATGGCTCCCAAGTTCGTTTCCGGTTCAGGATTCAATCGTACTTATTTCATGGTAAACCACTGGGTAATGCCCAACTTTGCTCTGATCTGTAAGGGCGGAATTCCGTATACCCCAGATTTCTCCACTACTATGGTGCACACCGAAGAGGTAGCTGCTGGACTTGAGCTGTTCTCGTACCTGATCAACGAAGTAGGTGCCATTCCTTCCGACGTAGCGGCAAGAAGCATGCCGGCGGAGCAGCTGTTTATCGCCGGCCGGGCAGCCATCTATCCGATGGGTGGTTTTGAAATTGCTGCTCTGGCAGAGGAGATCGGAGATGCATTTGAGTGGGATGCAGTGCTTCCTCCCAAGATCAGCGCAACAGGCCAGAACAGCAACATTACCTACGCAACAGGTTATGCCATGTATAACGGCGCTAAGAATAAAGAAGCAGCCTGGCTGTTCCTGAAGGAAGTTGCCTTCGGTAATGAGGAAATGGCAAAGGCTACTGCTCGGGTAGGTATGCCGGCCAATAGGAAGATCGCTGAAGAGTATTGGGCAAACCTGTACAACGGCCCCGTGCCCAACCGCAAGTACTTGGAAGGCATGGCTACTTCCAGGCTTAATCCTTGGGGCGGTGCACTGGCCGCTGCAGGTGATTTCTGGGGCCAGCTGTGGGAAGCTGTGACCATAGGCGGAGTGCCGGTGAAGGAAGCACAGGCGCAATACGCTCCGCTGATCCAGAAAGCATTCCTCGAAGCGTTTGAAGCCCTAGACTAAATGCCTAACCAACCAATAAGATGAACAATGACAGCTGTACAAGGAGGTGCGGGGGTTGGAGGTTACCTCTCCACCTCCTTGCTTTTCAAAATAGCTGCAAGAGACTACTGAGCGGCTGATCAACAACTGTGGAGGTTGGATAATGAACGCTCTAGGTACAGCTTCCAGGAAGCAAGGAGGACGAAGGTATTCGGCGAAGGCGAGACGGGATGCCCTCAATTTCTACATTTACACATCCCCGTGGCTGTTCGGATTCTTGGTCCTGACGCTTTATCCTATAGTGAGTTCCTTCTGGTTGATGTTTACCGACACTACTCTGGCTGGGACAGGAAAATTCGTTGGACTGGCCAACTGGGTTTATGCTTTCAGGACAGATCCTCTATTTTTCACGGTGTTCAAGAATACTATCAAGTACGTTCTCATGTATGTCCCCTCCTGTCTAGTAATATCATTTGTGTTGGCTCTACTGCTCTCGCGGAACATCAAGTTCCTGGGATTTTTCCGTACAGTATTCTACCTACCCTATGTTACTGCCGGTGTTGCAGTTACAATTCTGTGGGGTTGGCTGTACAACGCGGAGGTAGGCCTGATAAACTACGTACTCTCCTTGGTCGGTATTGATGGACCTAACTGGCTCGGCGATCCAAAATACGCCATGATATCCATAGTCATCCTTTCTCTGTGGACCATTGGAAACAACATAATCATCATGTTGGCTGGTATACAGGATATCCCATCATCTTACTACGAAAGCGCGCGGATTGACGGCGCCAATGAGCTTCAATGCGTTTTTCACATCACTTTACCGCTATCTACGCCTACCATCTACTTCAACCTGGTGGTCACAACCATCGGGGCCTTTCAGATCTTCGATCAGCCCTACATTCTGACCGGTGGTGGTCCAATGAACGCTACATATACAG
>JAAYGR010000031.1 GCA_012727675.1 Bacillota bacterium | reverse complement strand
GCTTAGTGCGGTGCACAGTCCGGCAGTCAGCGATGGCACCTGACTTGCCCTGACCATCTTCGCCATCGGTGTCGGCACCGGCTACAACTATATTCTCCCGATTGGCGATCTCGATGGCTGATGCCAGCACGAACTCCCGGTTAGGTCCGAAGCCGTCCCGCTCCTCCCAGCGGAAGGTTACCGTCATCTCACCGCCGATAATCAACGCTGCCGGCGGGGCAATGGGACGCTGGGTATCCTGGATTTCTTTCGCAATTCCCATGATGCATTTGGCGATGTACTTGGCCTCACCGGTGTTCTGGCTGGTCAAGATCATGGTATTGAACCCGGCTTCCTTAGCGATTTTCTCTGCAGCCAATAAAGCGCCCATGTTGTTGCCGATTAGATAGTTATGGACATTGGGCGGCAGCTCCCGGGGCGGCTCCATCTCTGGATGGGAAAGACCCTTCTCCAGATGCTTCCTAATGGACTCCGGCATTTCTTCCCAAATGCCGTATTGCTTTGCCAGGCGAATTGCATCCTCAAAGGTGGTCCTATCCTTGTAAGTCGGTCCCGATGCAATTACGCTGAGATCATCGCCCACTACATCAGAGAGGATGAGGGATATTACCGTTGCTCCATGCTCTGAGCAGAGCTGACCGAAACGGCCGCCTTTCACCTGTGAAACATGCTTTCTGATGGTGTTGATATCATAAATAGTAGCGCCGCAGTGCATCAAGAGCTCATTCATCCGGAACAGCTCATCAATGGTAATTCCCTCCGGCGGTGCTGAGAACAAGGCCGAACCGCCGCCGGTAATCAAGAAGAATACCAAGGTACGGCTGTTGGGATCCAGTGCCTTGACTTGGTCGAGAATCATTGTACTGTACTTTACGTTATCCTCACGGGGCTCTGGATGATAGGCTTTGTAAACTGGAATGCTTTTTACTTCTACATCTCCGATCTCGTCACCCTTCTTGGTGATCACCAAACCGCCATCGCATTCTACAATCTGCTCCAAGGCTCTGGCCATAGGTGCAGCAGCTTTCCCGATACCAAACATCAGGATCTTGTCATAGTCTTCTAGATTGAAGGTGTCACCGCATACGGTCAACGTCTTGCCGTCAAGCTTGACGCTATCCATTACTGCCTGGGTGGGGTCAGCAGCTTTCACCCCTGCCATGATCATTTCTTTGGCTATTTCCCTGTACCTTTCGTAGACCATACCTGTTTGCCCTTACAAGGGCTCCTCCTCTCTGGTTCTTGTATTAAGATTTCTCACCTGTCAAGGACAACCTTGACAGAGTGGATCTCATACGGTGTAAAGGTCAATTGACCATCATCGATTATCTCATTGAGGGGGCGTTCCATCAAGTCCACAATTGCAATTTCTTTAACCGGCAAATTGGTCGCTATGTTGGCCTTTACCGTACCACCGCCGTACTCGTAGAACCGCAGGATAAGATCATCAGTTTCCTCAGCTTTTTTCACCGTCTCCAGGATAATTCCTTCTTTGACATTTTGGACCAATCCAAAGGTTCTGGGTAACCGACCGGAACCAGCTGTTTCAGCTGGTTTGGCAAACATCGGGTTGTTCAAGCTGTAGGCTTCCTGAACAGTCCTACCCTCATACCAGCTGCCAGTATGGGGATAGAGACTGTAGGTGAAGCGGTGCAGTCCTTGATCGGCATTGGGATCAGGCATGATGCCTGACTTGATCAATGTCAACCTGATCACATTGTCCTTAATATCATGGCCATATTTGCAGTCATTCAACAGGCTGACACCGTAGTCCCGCTGAGAAAGATCGGCCCACTTGTGGCCCACAACCTCAAACCTGGCATAGTCCCAGCTGGTATTCCAATGGGTTGGTCTTTCCACATTGCCGAACTGGATGTCATAGGTGGCCTTATTGGTATACACATTGACTGGGAAAGCCACTTTAAGCAGGACCTGATGTTCATGCCAGTCCACTTCAGTTTCGAAATCTATCCTGGGGATCCGCCCGTAGAGAATGATCTTCTGGTCAATGGTGGAATCCATAAACTGCCACCGAAGCCCGACAACCGCCTTTTCCGACCCGTTCTCTAAGACCCTGGCATCCCGCAGATCTGTAATCTCCCAAGGTTTCTCTTGGTAGAAAATATCTATATCCCAGGCAT
>JAAYGR010000228.1 GCA_012727675.1 Bacillota bacterium | reverse complement strand
CCTAGCCAGATTAGGGGTGCTCCCGGTACTGCCGGCAGGAATGTCCCCACAACCCCAACCAAAAAGCAAATTACGGCGATTAACATACCTGCGGCGGACATTTCATCACCTTCCTTTCATCATTGGCAGTACTCCTGTGAGTATATTCTACATCGGAAGCAGTTGGCCTTCGGAGGCAACTGGAGCTCGTACCCTATGTTCATGTTGACTATAGCATCATGTGATCCCCTGTTCTTGTTCTTGGTGTTGTTTGCCTTATTATGTTGTGAGAACTATCACCAAATAAAAAAGGGTTCTCGATAGAGAGGACTTGCAGCCAAGTGGGCGGAATAAGTTCAAAAAGGATGTCAAACTGCAATAAAGCGGGAAGGGGACTGCGGTTAACAACTTTCCCAAATGGGGGGTGAGAATGGCTCTCAGACGAGGTATGCTGGGATTTCTGCGTCACTTATCTGGTCATAACTGTGAGGAGGATGGCTGCAGAGATGAAAACAACTAAGTACATATTGTTGGCGCTAATGGTTATTTGTATATTGGGGATAACTTTCGTTCCGGTTTTGGCTGCTTGGCCAACTCAGAACATCAATCTCATCGTTCCATGGAGCCCCGGTGGGGCCTCTGATTTGACAGCTAGAACATTGGCTGTCCAGATGGAAAAGGCTCTCGGCAGGCGCATCACGGTCACCAATACTCCCGGCGGTTCTGGTGCCATCGGCACCCAGGCTATGTTCGATGCCCCCCATGATGGATACACTTGGAGCGGCAACGCTGACGGCAGCATCATCACTTACCAGTGCCTTGAGTATCTGCCTGATATCAGTCACCGTGATTACGCATCTTTCTTAGCGGTATTCACCCCTAATGTCATCTGTGTTCCGGCAAATTCTCCATATCAAGACTTTCCAGCATTCCTGGAGGCAGCCAAGAAGGGTAACCTGACCATTGCCTCCGCTGGGGTGGGTAGCAGCGGCCATCAGGCAGCCGAGATCTTCGCAGCCTATGGTGGAGTCGAATACCGCCATGTACCTTACCAAGGCGGTGCTCCCGCGGTGACTGCAACCGTTCGGGGAGAAGTAGACTCGGTTATGCAGTTATCCATGGAAGTAACGGAGATGCTGCGGGCTAAGCAGCTGAGGGCTTTGGCAGTCATGGATAGTGAACCGTTGACAATCGATGGCTACGGCACCATTTCGCCCATCACCGAGTGGATTCCCGATTTTCCAGTTGTCGGTGGACGCTTTGGGTTGTTCCTGCCAAAAGACATTCCAGCAGAGGCCAACTCCAAGATAACAGAAGCGTTTATTGCCGCATCTCAGTCGGAGACCATGGCCAAGTTCGCTGAGGAACGGGGCTCTAAGGCCATCAGCCTGTACGGAGACGAAGCAGCTCAAGTCCTCGAAGAGGGTGCTCGCTTGGTCAACTGGATGCTGTATCGAGCAGGGGTTGTGAAGATAGCTCCCTCTGAGTTCGGCATTCCTGAACCGTAAGCTTTAGAACTTATAGAGGGGTGAGTCCTGGCTTCACCCCTCTTTTTCACAGAGTTGATGTGGGTGCTGCCTGAACAGCTAGTTCTACCGCAAGAGATATAGACAATGAGGTGACTGCGGCATGCAAAAAAGCGATTGGTGGTGCGGTTTGGCCATTATTCTAATCAGTCTCTTTTTCATTTGGGGCAGCCTGGCCATGCCATGGTCGGATAAAGGCTTTGATTGGAGCGGCGCCCCGGGGTTAACGCCGCTAGTTCTAGCCATTTTCCTGGGAATCACCGGCATCATCCTGATGGTGCGCTCCCGGACCAACCCAAAGTTCTACGAACAGCTGGAGAAGTCCATGGCCCCGCCTGTGGTTGAAGAAGATGATGACTCTATCGAAGAGGAAGAGCCGGTTGGAGGAGAGCTCCCTGCTTTCCTAAAGTCCGAAAAGATTCGGGTCGCCTTAGTGATTCTGTTGTGTGCTATATATACCTTTATACTCTTGGGTCGGTTTCACTACATAGCGGCAACGGCCGTTTTTGTGGCGGCCTTCATTCTGGTCTTCCGGGGGGCTGGTTGGTTACAAACGGGAATCATTGCCGTGCTGGTGGGAGTTTGCGTTTGGCTGGTATTTCAACAAGGATTTGGAGTCTTCTTGCCCTAAGACCGGAGGTGTTCACATGTCATTATGGACGGTTGTGACCGAATTCATCAAACTGTTAAACGCAACAACTATCTTTAATGTGTTTTGGGCGACCGCGTTTGGTATTGTTGTGGGCATGCTTCCGGGCTTGTCGGCCACGATGGCTGTCGCTCTTCTGACAGGTTTGACCTTTGGTTTTGCCCCGGACCAGGCAGTGGTTATCCTCATAGCTGCATATGTAGGAGCCATTTACGGAGGGAGCCATTCAGCCATTCTCTTGGGCATTCCCGGAACAGCCTCCAATGCGGCCGCTTGTCTAGATGGAAATCCCCTAGCTAAGAAGGGGGAAGCCGGATATGCCATAGGCTTGGCAACTGCTGCCTCTGCCCTCGGCACCTTCTTTGGTCTGATCTGTCTAGCCATCATTTCGCCGCTCTTGGGTAAGATTGCCTTGGAATTCGCCTCCTGGGAGTTTTTCGTTCTAGCTGTGTTTGGTATCGTAATCTGCGGCAATCTGACTGCTCCCAAAGACCCTTTAAAGGGCTGGGTGGCTGGCCTCTTGGGACTATTGCTGTCTCAAATCGGCCAGGATCCTATCCAAGCCTTTCCCCGTTTTACCTTTGGCTCACTTCAAATGCGGGGTGGGTTATCCCTCATTCCGGTGCTGGTAGGTGCCTACGGCGTGGGTGAAATCATTGCAGTAATGCAATCCCCGGTGGGATATAAAGTGAAGGCGAAGATCACCCGGGTTCTTCCGAAATTGAGTGATCTGTTCCGATACTGGAAGACCATCATTCGTTCCGGTGTCATAGGGGTCATTATCGGGGCCATCCCCGGTGTCGGTGAAGACACTGCTGCCTGGATAGCTTATGATTTTGCCAAGCGCTTTAGCAAGAAGCCGGAAGAGTTTGGCAGGGGTTCCCACGAAGGGCTGATCGCTGCCGAGACTGCCAACAACTCTTGCGTTGGCGGTGCAATCATTCCGGTGCTCACATTGGCTGTGCCGGGGAGTGCACCGGCAGCTGTTCTGCTGGCGGCCATGTGGCTGCATGGGATTCGGCCTGGACCGCTCCTACCCATTGAACAGCCGACCTTCATCGCCACCACGACGGCGATTTTCTTCTTGGCTACCATTGCTATGGCCATCGTAGGGTTATCCTTTGTGCGGCCTATCGTCCAGGTCCTGCGGGTACCCCGGACCATCCTAATGCCCATTGTCTTCGTGCTTTGCTCAGTTGGGGCCTATGCAATTAACGGCCGGCTGTTTGATGTGGGAGTCATGTTCCTATGCGGCCTTTTAGGTTATGTGATGCGGGAGAACAATTATCCGGCAGCGCCGTTGGTGCTTGGCTTCATCCTGGGGCCGATGGCCGATGATAATTTCCGCCGGGCAATGATCATACGGTCCGGGGACTTTAGTCCATTCTTCACTCGACCGATATGTGTGGTTCTCTGGCTGCTCACTTTGGCGGTTATTTTGAGCCGCAGTGGCCTGTGGGATTTGGTGAAAAGAAGGACCGCAAAAGTAGCTGGTTGAGCAGGCTTAGTTGAGGTTGTGCGAGATTAGCAGCGCGGTATCTAGTCAGTTACGAGCTTGCAGCAGGAGGAGTCTCGATGAAGTTTGCTATCTGCAACGAGCTGTTTGAGGGATGGGAGTTTGCCCGCACCGTTGAATGCGTTGCCCAAGTTGGATATCAGGGAATTGAGCTGGCCCCGTTTACCTTCGCTGATTCGGTGGTTGACATTTCCCGGGCAGAACGGAGAGAGATTAGGAAAACGGCTGAGGCAGCTGGGCTTCAAATTGTGGGGCTGCACTGGTTGTTGACTAAACCTGAAGGGCTCCACTTGATGCACCCTGACAAAGCAGTGCGGGAGAAGACAGTCGACTATCTCCTTCGGCTGGTTGAATTCTGCGCTGACGTGGGGGGAACGGTGATGACCTTCGGTTCACCCAATCAGCGCACTATTTTGCCAGGGGTGTCTCGGGAGACAGCATTGACTCTTGCCGTGGAGGGGCTGCAGATATGTGGTGAGACAGCCCGCAGCCATGGGGTGATGATTTGTCTGGAAGCTCTGCCGCCGGCTCAGACAAATTTTCTCAACACCAATGCTGAAGTGCGGGCCCTAGTGAGGGCAGTTGACCATCCCAACGTTCAGATGATGATTGACGTCAAAAGTATGTATGTAGAGGATATGCCGATTCCGGATAACATTCATGCCTGCCAGGGACTGTTTCACCACGTACACGCTAATGATGCTAACCAACGCTGGCCGGGTTCAGGCGATGTGGACTTTCGGCCCATCTTCAGAGCCCTGCAAGATGTAGGTTACGATGGGTACGTATCAGTGGAAGTGTTTGACTTTGCTGCTCCGCCGGAGACAATTGCCTTAGAGGCCTTGCGGTACATGTCCCAATGTCTGACAGAAATTCGTTCAAGTCCGGCCGTGTGAAGTGGATGGAGTAAGTCCCGTGCATACTTGCGGCTTCCTTGGCGCACGATAAATGTGAAATATGGCAATAAGGAGGCCGCATATGCAACCTATTCCAACAGTAACTCCCACAACCCACGATGTAACGAGAATCAACGCGGACATGCAGGCATTTGAAGGCAACTTCAAGTTGAACGTCGTTGGTTTTGATGAGAAAATGCCGGGTCATACTTCCCACCACGACATGATATTCCGCCAGCAGCCCCGCACAGTTAAGGAGATCGGCAGCGGTATCAGCTTGCCCAAGGAAGTCCGGTTGGAAATGGGCTTAATGCTGGATGAGCATCAGTGTGCACTGAGTGTTGCTCTCCATCAGTACAATAAGCATCACTGGATGAGTGAAGGGGCCGAGGGTTTTATCAGTCTCCATGAGCTTTTGGAAGAGCACATCGAAAAGACAATTAAGCATATCGACATGATCGGAGAAAGGGTTGCAAGACTAGGTGTAGTCCCCACTGCCCATCCAGTCACCCAGCATGAAATATCCTACATTAAGTGTGAGCCAGAAGGGCGCTACAGCATACGGGACTTTCTCCGCAATGACCTTGAGCATGAACTCAAGATTCAGCAGATGATGCGGAAGCAGATTGCCCGGGCCCACGAACTGCAGGACTACGGTACTGTACAGGTCTTAGAAGAAGTCTTGGTGGAACGGGAGGATCTAGGTTATCATCTGTACAGCGTGCTGGAGGACGATACCCTAGTAAGGGGCATGGATCACCTGATAGGAGAGTACGGCAATATAGCGGGTGACCGACCTATGGATCCCAACACACCACTTCAGTAATTCCCTAGGAAAGCTTAAAAATAGGAAGTCTGCTGCGTAGTACTAAGACGGTCTAGTGAGAGCTGCAAGCCCTTCCAGGCTGATGAACCGGGAGGGCTTGTCTTCTTGCCACTGAAAACATCCGGGAATGGCACGCAAGTACCCCGTATGTGTGAGGCTGCAGGTGCGGCTGCTCGAGTTCAGGGAATGAGGCCGTACTATTCTGCAGCTAGTCTTCGGATTAAGGACTGGTAGAAATAGATTCGGTTACAGAGACAGCAAGTATTGATCCAGGAACCGGTAGTATTCAATAGTCGAAAGCTCTGCTTTCACTTGTTTGATCCGGTTATGGGTGGCAGGATGGGTACGGCTGTAGCTCCTGCGCCCGCCGGTGAGGCGGTATTCCAAGTCCTGAAGCTTTGTCAGCAGCGACACCATGCCTTCAGGATCATACCCGGCCCGGGATATGTAGCGCAGGCCTGTGCGATCGGCGTCATACTCCTGCTCCTTGCTGTAACCCTCGGTGATGATGTTCCCGATAATCCGGACGAAATCAATGCTGTCGGCATCGCCAGTGGCTACCGCTAGGAAAATACTGGCCACTGTAAGGGCAACCTGCCGTTCGTAGCTTTTTATTGCATGGATATGGGTAATATGGGCAGATTCATGGGCCAGTACTGCGGCCAGTTCATCATCGGATTCCAGCATTTCGAGGAGAGGCCGGGTAATATAAATGTATCCCCCAGGCAGGGCGTAGGCATTGTACTCTGAAGTCTCTAGAATACCAAAGGTAAACTGCAGATTCGGCCGCTCAGATACTGCAATTACCGGCTCTGCAATTCTCTCGATCCTCCTAATATCCCGGCCGGTATATGTAACATCATAAAGCTGTTCCATATAGGCCCTTACTTCTTTGGCTAGGTTGGCCTCTATCCCCCGGGGCTTTTCCTCACTGCCGGGTATCCCTTGAAAACTGGCAAGTGGAGCAGCTAGTTTGCGCACACCTCTACTTTCTTCAAAGGGGATGCTGGTGATCCTGCCGGAGTTTGCGGAAAAAATCTGTAGGTGCTTATCCAAGTCCTTCTGAATCCAGACGATGTGTCTAATCCTGAGAAGCTCGCACAGGCGCTTCATGGCAGCAGGACTTAGATACTGCACAGCTGTTTCCAGGTCAACGATGCCGGCATGGACTAAGGCAGCCTCCTTCATCTCAGCCCCTGTGAGATAAGTAAAGCCTGATCCGCTGGAAATATCGGTCTTGTGCAGGGAGTCAAGGAGCAGCAAATAGTCCACGGTGCTGCCGCTGCGCCGACTGGTCTTGTCCAGCTTAGCAGTAATGGTAACTGTCTGGGACTCCTCGCCCAGGGTCAAAGGTACAATCTGAGGTCTATAGCCTTTTACCAGCAACACTGCTGTATTGTCTCCCGCTGGAGCGCTGATAGTAAAATGGCCGGCCTTGCTGGTCTTGGCCATGGCACTGCCGATTACCAGTGCTCCATTTGAGACTGGTCTTCGGTGCTGGTCTACGATGGTGCCGGCTACCCTGACCATCTTGGGAGCTTGACTGCAGCCTGCCGCCAAGAGAGCCAGCATGACCAGTAAAACAATCCACTGTTTGCGCATCCGCATGAACATACACCCCGCCGCGGCTGGAAATCAGCCAGGAGTCTCTCAGTACAACCTTTTCTCTGCAGTGCTGCTAAGTCCTGCCTTGGCAGCTTTGTCATAACTTGACACCTAACATTGGGTAGTCTTGAACGACGCCTTAAGCAGCATGGAACTGCATAGATGAGCAGCAAGAAATGGACCAAGGATAAGCCGACGGTAGATCGGAGCTTATCAATGGTCCAAGTAGGGTTTATCTCCTTTTCATATATCTGTATCTATTCGAAGCGCATCGTTCTTAAGTGTTAAACCGGCTTGCCAGTTAATTCCCCAGCAGAGCATTTCCAATGGCGTCTACCGCGATGATGGCATCCCGTACCATTTCCGCTGTCACCGGGAAGGGCATGTTGTGGATGGTCTCGTTGGGATCAGTTGCGGCCTCTGCCACCAGCATGAGCCGCTGAGGATCCGGTTTCTTAATGCCCAATTGAGCCAAGGTGACCGGGAGATTGACGGCGATGCAGAAGCCCATTACTTCTTCAATCTCCTCACTGGAGCGGCCTTCCAGGACCATCTGCACGAGGGTAGAATAGGCTACTTTTTCTCCGTGGAAAACCACGTTGGTTTCCTCCAGGGCAGTGAAGCCATTGTGGACAGCATGGGCAGCTGCCAAGCCGCCGCTTTCAAAACCAAGGCCTGACAAAAGGGTATTGGCTTCAACTATATACTCCAGTGCCGGTGTAATTACATGTCGTTCAGCGGCCCACAATGCTTGTTCGCCGTATTCCATTAATGTTTCGAAGCAGAGAAGGGCAAGCTGCCGAGCTGCCAGGGTTATGGTGCCGCCAGCTGTAGCTACAGCGTTTGACTGGGCACATGCTTCGGCTTCGAAGTAGGTTGCTAGAGCATCTCCCATGCCGCTGGCCAGGAACCGGGCCGGGGCTGCAGCAATTATCTTGGTATCTACCAGCACAAGATCGGGATTGGCTGGTAAGACCAGGTACTCATCAAACACACCTTCTTCTGTGTAAAGCACCGATAGGGCACTGGTGGGAGCATCGGTAGCTGCAATGGTGGGAACGATGGCCACGGGAACTTTTAGATAATACGCCACAGCTTTGGCAGTATCTATGGTCTTGCCGCCACCGACACCGATGACCACATTGGCTTTATTTGCGCCTAATTCTTGCAGACGCATGACTTCCTGACGGGAGCTTTCGCCTCTGAAGAGTTCCATAATTGGACTTAATTGACCAGCCATTACCTGTGTCAGTCTATCACCGAGGAACCCCATTACATTCTTGTCTACGATTACCAAAGGCTTATCACCGAGTTTTCCCACATACTCCCCCAACCGATCCAGTGTGCCCGGACCCTGTACGTATTTGCCGGGTGCAGCTAAGATCTTGTCCATATTAACTCCTCCTG
>JAAYGR010000227.1 GCA_012727675.1 Bacillota bacterium | reverse complement strand
GTAGAGCTGGTGGATGCATTGGGGGAACAGTACCTTCCCCTGCTGTTTTTTGTCTTCAGCCGGAGGGGATGTGAAGTCCATGCCGCTGAGCTGGCTCGGACCCACAACTACTTAACACCTGAGGAAGTATTGGCGGTGAGGGAGGCCGCTGAGCGTCACCTTTGGGGAAGGGAGCTGCAGAGTCTATCCAGTGTTGCCCAATTGACTGACATCTTGGAGAGGGGCATTGCCTATCACCATGCAGGGCTCTTGCCAGCCTGCAAGGAGCTGGTGGAAGAGCTTTTCGAACGCAGGCTGATCAAAGTCCTGTACGCCACCGAGACCTTTGCCGTTGGTGTCAATTTCCCCGTCAGGACCGTCTGCTTTGACAGTTATACGAAATTCGATGGACGGGGATTTCGCCCATTGACAGTAGGTGAATACTTCCAGATGGCCGGTCGGGCAGGACGCCGGGGTATAGATGAGCAGGGTTTTGTCTTCACCATGGTGGATTTGAATTTTTATCAGCCCGGTGAATTAGGGGACCGAACAGAAGACAATGTGGAGCCCTTGTGGAGCCAGTTCGATTTGACCTACAACTCGGTACTGAACCTGACTGCCCGTTACAAGACAGCTGCTCAGATTCGGGAAGTGCTGCAGCGCAACTTGTTGGTATATCAAAATGAGCGGCTTTACCAAGACCTTCAGAAGGAATTCCTGCGGGTTTCTGACAGAATAGCTGAACTAAATGTAAAGCGCTGCCCCCATTACCGGAAGGAAACCTGCACCGAGCAGGTGCGAAAGATCCGCCGGGAGATAGATAAACTCAATCAAGAATTGGTTCAGCTGCGGGGCAAAAGCAAGACAAGGCGGCGGAAGCAAGTACTGAGAAGGCTTCATGAACTGGGAAGGAAAGTAGACGTTCGAGCTGTTTATCACTGCAGCAAGAAAGAGAAGAAAGAGTGCCGATATCGAGAGCGTCAGCTAAGACGGGCGGAGAGACGTTTAAAGGAACTGAAAGGGTCAATGCGGCACATTCTAACTAAAGAACGCCTCTACAGCTCCTTCGCTGCCAAGCAGAGATTTCTCGAAGGGTTGGGATATATCGAGAATGGAGAGCTGACTGGGCGGGGCCGGATCGCTGCAGGGGTTTATGTCCAGGAACTTCTAGTTACAGAACTACTCTTCGACGGGACCTTCCAGGAGCTGTCGGAGGATGCCATCAACGCCTTAGCAGTCTGTATTGATTACGAGCCCCGGCGGGATGAGGCTGTCAGGCCCTGGCGTCTCATTGATCTCAGTCATGCCCAGGAAGTTGCCGAAGAGCTGATCCGCTTGGAGAAACGGGTCCTTAATGAACAGCGGGTGCGTTTTCACAACAGCCTCCATGAGCTGGCTTACCGCTGGAGCAGGGGCTGCAGCTTTGTGGAACTGATGGATGAAGCAGATGGTTTGGCGGAAGGAGATATTGTCAGTGCTTTCCGGCGGGGTATTGACCTTTTGCGGCAGCTGCGGCGGGTTTGCAGTGATGACAAGTCCCTCCAAGCCAAACTGACCCGATGCATTAAGAAAATGGACAGGGATGTGGTGGAAATCAGGCTGTAAATCGGCGATTTATCCATTTAACATACTATTAACTGGCTTTACCAAAGCTTAACAGCATTTCCCTTGCCTTCTCCGGGAGAAATCCGTATAATCAAATTGCGGGGTGGGTCAGGAGGTGGCCCGCACTGGACGTTGCCTGACCCGATAGTGCATAAAGGATTACGGGGGGGACCACAGATGCTGTTCTTCCGAAAGCGCAAGGGTGTCAAGTCCTTAGAACAAGAGCGGGCAAAGTACGGTACGCTGAATCATCGGAACATGGGAGTTACTGCAATTGAAATCGACAAGATCGTAGGCAGTGTTGACCGCTATAAGGACTTCGACCAGAATTTCGAATGGTTACATCGTCGACCAGACGCCCGCTCTAGAGCCATTGAACAGGCCATGTCCAGAGGCGAGATTCTGCCCCCGATAGAGGTTTTTGAACTGGACAACAAATACTTCGTAGTCGATGGACATCACAGGGTGAGAGCGGCTAAGCGAATTGGCCAGGAATTTCTCGATGCCAATGTTACTAAGCTGATTCCCACGTCAGGAAAATATGAAACTGCGTGATCCGATAAACCTAAATAAAACGTGCGGAACTGTATGCAAGAGGCACCAAAGGTGCCTCTTGCCGCGTTATAGGGGTTGTTTATCAGCGAGATCTTTCCCTAATGGTTCCCAAAGGGCATGCAGGAGACAGGCCAGCTGATGGTCAATTAATCTACCATGGTAACGGCGCCCTATAGCTGATTTCCAAGGGAAGGGAGAAGGGCAAAGTGAGAAAATATATTCTAGCCATTGACCAGGGGACCACAGGGACGACGGCCATCATTTTCGACGATAGGGGACGCCCTGTCTGCCGCGGATATCAGGAGTTTACCCAGTATTATCCCCAGCCGGGGTTGGTGGAACATGACCCAGAGGAAATCTGGAGAGCAACCATAGATGCGGTTCAGCAAGCCCTGTATGGACCGGTTGGAGCCGATGAGATCGCTGCCATCGGTATTACCAACCAAAGGGAGACAACTGTCGCTTGGAATCGAGAGACCCACCGTCCGGAGGGCAATGCAGTTGTCTGGCAGTGCCGCCGCACCGCTCCCATGTGTCAGCGGTTGAAGGAAGAGGGATACGGCGACCTATTCCACAAGAAAACAGGCCTGGTCCTGGATCCCTATTTTTCAGGGACAAAGATGGCGTGGATGCTGGCCAACCGTCCTGGTTTAAGGGAAAAGGCTGAGAAAGGGGAGGTCTGCTTCGGCACCATCGACAGCTGGCTGATTTGGTGCCTAACGGGAGGTAAACGCCACGTGACCGATTATACCAATGCTTCCCGAACCCTCTTATACAACATCTCCCGGCTGGAATGGGATCAAGAACTGCTGGAGATCTTGGATATCCCCTCCAATGTATTGCCGGAGGTTCTGCCCTCCTGCGGGTTGTTTGGAGTTACCGACGGCTTACAGTGTCTGCCCGACGGCATTCCCATCTATGGTGTTGCAGGAGATCAGCAGGCAGCTTTGTTTGGACAGTGCTGCTTCCAGCCGGGGATGGTTAAAAATACTTACGGCACGGGCTGTTTTGTACTTATGAATACCGGTAATGAAGCCATCATCTCCCAGCACGGCTTACTGACAACCATCGCTTGGGGGCTGGAGCCCGGCCAAGTCACCTATGCCCTAGAGGGAAGTGTGTTCATAGCCGGTGCAGTAATTCAGTGGCTGCGGGATGAGCTTGGCATTCTCGAGGATGCAGCCCAAAGTGAGGCCATGGCTTTAGGGGTGCCGGATACCGCCGGGGTCTATCTAGTGCCGGCCTTCGTCGGATTGGGTACTCCCCACTGGGATCCATATGCCAGGGGAGTGATAGTGGGCCTAACGAGAGGTGTAAGCAGCAAGCATTTGGTGAGGGCAGCTTTGGAAAGCATCGCCTATCAATCCCGGGATGTGCTCTTGACCATGGAGAAAGATGCCGGGATGTCCATCCCGATTCTTCGGGTCGACGGTGGAGCTTCGGTGAATAATTTCCTCATGCAGTTCCAGGCCGACATAATGGATCTTGTGGTGGAGCGGCCCAGGGTTACAGAGACCACGGCCATGGGATCAGCTTTCCTGGCCGGTTTGGGGTCGGGACTTTGGTCAGAGCTAAAGACCATTGCAGAGATTTGGGAGAAGGAGAGTTCATTTAGCCCGGTCATGGACGATGAAAAGCGGGAAAACCTCTGCCGGGGCTGGGAGAGGGCGGTGGAGCGCTCTCTTAATTGGATTGAGCACTAGGGGAAATGGAATAGGCTGCAGGCCGATTGATCAGGAAACAAGCAGGACAGAATTGAGAAGCGGCACGGTGACACTTTAAGGTGTCCCGAGCCGCTTTGCCTTTGGAGGAAATTTAAGGCTCAACAATAGCTTCGGTTGGGCAGCCATCCTTTGCTTCATTGGCAGCGTCCTCGAATTCCTCTGGGATAGGATCGACTATAACATCGGCTTTGCCATCGTCATTCCAATCAAACACTTCCGGACATGTGTCAATACATAGGCCGCAGCTGATGCAGAGGTCCTGATCAACA
The DNA here is from genome assembly GCA_012727675.1 of Bacillota bacterium. Lineage (GTDB taxonomy): Bacteria > Bacillota > Limnochordia > DTU087 > DTU087 > DTU087. Next base: position 638 of record JAAYGR010000227.1, on the reverse strand, counting down.
ATTAGTCTCAATCAAAGTCCCTTCCTTTCCGTAACAATCCACTCCTAGTATTGCCATTCCATGGATATATTATATATCTACAAAAACTTTAAGTGAAGCAAAACACAAAAAAATACACCGATTCTCACTGGAGAATCGGTGTATTAGGACTCAAGTTTACCTGTAAGCGGGATTCTGTCATTTAAGGCAACCATCTATCTCAGAGACAATTGTCTCTGCCCCTAAAAAAAGGGGTGCCGCTACCATAATTTGCGTTGCTGGCTGGTGGGGCTTTCCTCGTTTCATCCGTCGTGTTGCCACAACGGCTCGTCTCTGTGGAGCTTTTATAGCTACTACTATCCCTGAGGGATAGGTTCGCCGCCGTCAGGTCACCCTGCCACAGCTTGCGCTGTGCACCAACTTTCTTGCCTGCATATTTGCAGACAAGGCCAGTCCCGACTTTCCTCTAGCAGCTCAAAGGCTGCCAGCGGTTGCCCAGTAAACTTGAGCCTCAGCGTATTCTAGGTACCTACCACATAGTGGTGGTATGGCAGGGGAGACAGGAATCGAACCCGCAACCCCCGGTTTTGGAGACCGGTGCTCTACCAATTGAGCTACTCCCCTACGGACCCCAGGCAAGTACCGCACGTATATTATAT
>JAAYGR010000226.1 GCA_012727675.1 Bacillota bacterium | reverse complement strand
TGCTATGATACAGTCGAGCCCAAAGGGAATAACGGGATTTACTGGAAGGCCTGTTCGCTCTTATGCGGCGAGGCAGTTCTAGGGGTTTGGGCTTGTAATCTTGAAGCCTATGGCATTTCCGGAAAGGAGAGGACGATGGAAAAGCGCAGACTTGGAAACAGCAATTTGGAGGTTTCTGCTCTCGGACTGGGTTGTATGCGAATGAGTTTTAATGACACTCCCGTTGATAAGCAGGATATGATCAAGTTGATCCGGGAAGCTGTCGAGCTGGGCGTCACCTTCTTTGATACTGCCGAGGTATATGGCCCTTTTACCAACGAGGAACTTGTCGGTGAAGCCCTTACTCCCTTCCGCGGGGAAGTGGCGGTCGCCACGAAGTTCGGGTTTAGACACATTCCTGGCAAGGGGCCAACCCCCGCTTCCGGCCTTGATAGCCGTCCGGAGCAGATCAAACGAGTGGCTGAGGCCTCACTAAAACGTCTCCAGGTTGAGGCCATCGATCTGTTCTATCAGCACCGAGTCGATCCGAATGTGCCTATCGAAGATGTGGCCGGAGCGGTGCAGGATCTCATCAAGGAAGGCAAGGTCAAGTACTTTGGGCTCTCTGAAGCAAGTGCAGAGACTATTCGACGCGCCCATGCTGTCCAGCCGGTTGCAGCTATCCAAAGCGAATACTCCCTCTGGTGGAGAGAACCTGAAAAGGATGTGCTGCCGACGTGCGAAGAGCTGGGCATCGGCTTCGTGCCCTACAGTCCACTGGGGAAAGGCTTTCTCACTGGGGCGGTAAATGAAAATACATCCTATGATCCTTCTGACCTGCGCGCCCGAATTCCCAGATTTGCCCCGGAGGTGCGGGAGGATAACTTGGTTTTGGTGTATAGGATTGCCGAGTTTGGCAAGAAGAAAGGTGCAACACCGGGACAGATAGCCCTTGCCTGGCTGCTCGCCCAGAAACCGTGGATTGTACCTATCCCCGGCACAAGAAGGCTTGAGCGTCTGCAGGAGAATATCGGTGCAGTTGCTATCAAACTCACAGCTGAGGATCTTCAGGAGATCGAAGGAATCCTATCAGAGGTTACTATCAAAGGGGCTCGTTATCCTGAAAGTTTGGAACAATTGACCGGCCGGTAGGGGGGTGGCAACACTGGCAAACATGGGAGAGATAGTTCTTCGCGGTTTAGCAAGACCGCTAGAGGAGTCTTTGTAATAGCGGGCATCATGGCTTCCGGTAAATCTACAGTAGCGGAGCTTCTGGCGAAAAGATTCGAGAAGGGAGTCCATGTGCGGGGCGACATATTTCGGCGGATGAGCGTATCCGGGCGGGAAGAGGTGACTCCTTGCTTCAAAGGAAGCAATCAGGCAGTTGAATCTCCGCTATACCCTGGCTGCTTCTACAGCAGATACATACTTTGGGGCGGGGTTCACCGTTGTCGTGCAGGACAATATTCTCGGTGTATGGCTTCAGGAATTCGTGACAATGGTTCAGAGACGGCCTTTATACGTGGTAGTGCTGTGTCCCCGCCCAGATGTAGTAGTTAGAAGAGAGGCCGAGAGACCGAAAAAGGGATACGGCGATTGGACAATCGAAGCCCTAGATAACAGTTTGCGCAGGGAAACGCCTAGAATTGGGCTGTGGCTCGACTCCTCAGAGCTGACGCCGGAGGATACTGTAGATGAAATCCTAGCTAGGGCTGAGAGGGAGGCACGAATCCCCCCTTTCGCGCACAATACTACCCGAGGAGCAGAAAATGGTCGAGCTCAAAGCCTACGACAGATATCCCTACCTAGCTCATTTAGCTGTTTTTCTAGGTCTCGTTGGAAAGTAGGGTAATCACAATTGCCTCCAGCATATCCAAAACCTTCTCACCGACTTGCAGGAACATCTTCGCTATATGCTGAATCATCTCCATAAGAGATCTCACTCCTTGAACACTTGTGTTCTGCCTTAGCGGAAGGCAGTGAGATCGCTTTTCTATTCCCTTGCTAAATATCCCTACCAGGCTGTCCTACGGTAATTTTACACTAACTGTCTACTGGGTGGTACTGGGTTTGCCGGACACGACTGAGTCAACGATTATCGGGTCAGGGACTCTCTCCACTGTTAG
>JAAYGR010000225.1 GCA_012727675.1 Bacillota bacterium | reverse complement strand
GAACAACAAACTTTATTCCGTAGCGAAACATGTAATTGCGGATCATGTAGCGCCGGGCTTGTTCCTTCTGGAGCCAAACTGCTTTCTGGACTGCCGCAGCCAATCCATGGAAATTGATGATGCCAACTGCCAACCCCAGCCAAAATCCTGCCCACAGAGGGTGATTTTGATGGATGACAAACAAGACCATGATGGCCAGTACCGGTATACCCGGACTCCAGCCTTTCACCCTTGCTTGTCCCTTTTCACCCGACTTCTCCATCCTGTTGCTTCCTTTATAATGCGCAGCTCAAGGCCTTCAGGGCTTAACCCAGCTGGACCGCTGCCCCACAGGGCTAGAACTCCCCGGACCAGAGTAGTTGGTTGATCCCCACAATCCTATTTTGAACACTTGGGACAACGACTACCCAGATAACCAGTATCCCCAGAATCTACCCTAAAATCAGCCTTCTGCTCTTTCCTCCAATTTTAGACCTTCGGAATAACTATAGCATAGAGGCCTATTCTGGTCAATGTTGCCAAAGTCGGCCCCATACCCATCCGGCGCTGCAGCAGCATCACCCACCTGAAGCTCCCCATGTGCGCAAGACAGGCTAGTTTTATCTAAGAAACTCCAACGGCGGAAGCGCCAGGAGTGTTGAGCAGAAGCAAGCTGTGGGGTCAAACAGAGACCGTTCTGTTTCCAATAACACTTTTGTCCAATACTCAGACACCATCTATTGATTATGTAAGTGCCTGAATTCACAAATCCCTCTGCAAGGGCATCTTCAAGAAAAACCCACGGCTTACTATATCACAGCCCCCTGGTTTCGTCAACTAACTGCGCTCAAGGTCTGGCAGGCAAAAGGTTGTCTCCGTAAACGGTTGATGCTGCCGAAATGGAATAAATCAGCCCCCGCCGCAAGGAGGGGGCCGTAGAGAGGGCTAGTGCATCTCGCTAGACTTTGTATTAAATTCTCCAAGTCTTTACCGTATGACAAACCCTAGGCTAAGCAAGCTCCTCGATTGCGAAAACCACGACAACGGCAAGGGCAATAACTAGCAAGACGATCAACAACTCATCCAAGTTCCCGCCACCTCTTGACATCCTAAGTCCCCCTTTCCCATTCAGCTTTGAAACCGTAGAGCAACCCTGAAGGGTGCCTGCTCTACTATACGAACTCCCTTGCCTTGCCGAAACGGGAATGCTGTCCTATATTGCAATTCCCGGGATATTGCTTCCGGTCCCCAGCAGTTCGCAACACTTCCTGATCTGCGGAATAAAAAAACGGCCCCCGCCCAACGAGTGCCGTCAATCGTTGAATATCGCCGGAGGCCTGAGCTAGTCTTCATCATCATCCCTTCGGGATCTTCTTTCACGATGGGGTCTATCTGTGTGAGCAGTCTGCTGTTCCGTCGACTGGAGCAGCTCCAGCAAACGAGATAGAGAGCCGTCTTCCTCCATGGATTGGATATTCCTGGCAATCCCGTTTAGAGAGGTGAGAAGGCGTTCAACTGTCTCTACAACATTGCCAATCCCGGTAAGAAGAGTTCCCATACTGTGAAACAGTTTCTCCGTTGACACTTCCCGTATTTCCTGATCCTCAGGCATCATACCGCCTCCTTTATCAGGTGGATTATCAACCACACGTTACGTAACACCCAGGATAAACAGAGTTCAGATCAAGATCAGGAATAGGACCAAGACGAGCAGCACTATCAGTAACAGCAACAATATGTCGTTATCCAAGAAGTCCAAGAAACGATCCCTTATCCTCCTATGTCCTTTGCGGCCCATATTCTAGCCTCCTAAGGAATGATGATTCTTGTATATGATATGAATTAGGAGTCCCTTCGCATATAGGAAAGGACTCCTATTTCCCACACAGTGTCTCTAGTTAGCGGCCTTAGGCGATTTCCTCGATGACAAATACTACCACTACTGCCAGCGCGATCACGAGCAGGACGATGAGTAATTCATCTAACATATTGTTACCCCCTTCCCACACGCCGAAAGTCACAGCCTAACCTAGGCCCAGTTTCACTATACGCAACAGCTATTTTTCGGAAACGGGATCTCTTTCCCAATTAGCTGCCCCACCCTACCGCAGGTCATAATAAGCAACGCTTCCGGTAGAACGGAAGCGCTCAAGCTCGACCATGGTAATCATCACTATCAGTCGTCAGCAGCTTCTTCAGATTCCTCGGCTCCTCGTGAGGCAGAAAGGAGCAGCTCTAAACTCCCATCACTCCGCATCGCCTGATACGTTCCCAACAAAGAATGTAAGGATGTGGTTATGTTGTCAGCGGCTGAAATCACACCTTTGATCCGTTCCAACGACTCTAGACCTTGCTCGGTCAAATCTACAAAAGTCGATTCTGTCCTGCGCCTCCGCCTGCGCCTTGCCATCAGCTGAAACCTCCCCTCATAAGAAATAGCTCCAACACATCAAGCACCTACTACTTTCGCTTTTCCACTGTCTGCTCAGAGAAATCCAATAGTAATCGAACCGCCCGCCTCAAGTCATCCACTTGTACATCGGGTACAAACTGGCGTACGATCATGATAAGGCCCTCACTCTCTAGGAGGGGTCTTGCCTGTAGAATGTGGTCCGCGTGTTCTTCAACAAACTCCTTGACCTGTTTCAGAGCACTGGCGTCGCCGGCCTGCAGCTTAGTCAAGACCGTCAGCAAGGGCTGCAAATTCTGGCTCATGCCGGCAAGCTTGTCAAAATTCTTAACCACTTAGCCACCTTCCCTTCCTTGCTTCCCAGATTGGATGAGATCCGGACTGCTGTGGATACCTCCTCCCACCTGTCTGCTATATGCTATGTAGCATTAACCAAAGGGCAAATAGGAACAGGGGACCATTTTGGTCCCCTACACCTACTAAGGTCAAGCGATTATCATCAACCAAAGTGCATGAAGGAAGGTAATTACTGTCAACTGGTTTTCACGGCGGGTGATGTCGGGTATGGATGTGACTTGGGTCTTTAGCGCTACAGCGGCGGCCCTTACCGCCAACCCAGCAGAGATGAGAACTTCCCAGCTGACAGCAGGACTGTAGTACTTGAAGAGAACAGCTAAGGGTATTGCCGAGAGGAAATATAAGGCGGGAATCAGCGGCGCTGCTTTCCACCCCCAGCGCCGAGCAGTGTAGGCCACAGTGGTAATCTTGGGAGGTTGAGCTGCAAGATCGGCTGGAATATCAGAAAGGTGATGCTCAAGGAGCCAACCGAGACAAAATACACCGTGGAGCCCACCGGCAAGCAAATTGCGCCAAGCCAATTGTCCGGTGGCTATGTAATAAGTGGAGCTGCAAGCCGCTATCAGAGCAGGCCATGCGCACAGCCACTCACCCAGCAAAGGTTTGCTCGACAACCTCAGCGGCGGAAGTGAGTAAGCCAAAGCTGCCCAAACACCAATAGCCAAATGCAGCCAGAGCCAAGGGCCAGCATGTAGTGCCACATAAATTCCTAGTATCAGACTGCCGATCAATGAAGCTTGACCAATTCTATCAAGATCCCTTAAGGTCAAGAACCCCCGCTGGATTACCTTGGAGCCGCCGGACAATATCCCGCTACTAAGACGATCAGTGCCGGATATCCAGTCAGCTCGTTCGTTTACCGCATGGGAAACACCACCGTGTAAGGTGATAGTCACGAGGAAAGCCGGGATCACTAGGCTCCACTTCACTTCCCGGAAACCAATGTCCTTCAAAGCTCCAGCTAAACCGATTGCCGGAGCAGCGATTGCCCAAGCGGCCACCGGCACCGGTCTAATCAGCATCCACAGCCCAGCAATCCACTTGGTAATACCTTTTTTCATCGGTCTCTCAACACCACATACTCTAGGAGCTGCCGCAATCGGTCTCTTGCTGACCCAGCCGGCAGCCTCTCCAAGCTGGCAGCAGCCCGGTCAAAGTAGACCTGGATCAGACTTTCCGTGTATTCCAGAGCACCGCATTCTGTTAGGAGATCGCCCAAGGAGCTAGTATCTCCATCTTCGCTCAAACTGTTCACTACCTTGTAATACTGCTGGGGAAGGAGGCTTCTGGCTCTGATGGCCGGCAAGGTCTCTACTCCCGCCAAGACATCAACGCCGGTTTTTTTGCCCAGAACCGCCGGGTCACCAACGATATCAAGCAGATCATCCCTCAGTTGATACACCATGCCCAGACAGTAGCCGTAATCCTTCGCAACGGCCACCATCTCCCCACATGCCCCCGCCATCTTCGCACCCAAGGCACAGGTAGCTGCCAGAAAGCTAGCGGTCTTTCGTCCGACAAGCTGCAAGTACTGGGTCTCTGTGAGCCGATACTGTCCCCGTTCCAGCTGTTCCTGTATCTCACCCATCACCAAGTCCAGAAACAACTGGGAAATCGTGTCCAGCACATCTCCATCACACCCAACTAAGAAATGGATAGCTCTAGAAAGGAAAAAATCGCCCACCAGGATGGCAACAGCAGGTCCATATCGGAAATTGATTGTGGGAACTCCTCTGCGCAGTACAGCTTCATCAATGACATCGTCATGGATTAGGCTGGACCAGTGGAACAGCTCCAAGGCTGCAGCGATGGGAATGAACTTATCTGGGTTGGGGCGAGACCAAACAAGCCGGCTGCAAAGAAGAAAAAGCCCGGGCCTAATACCCTTCCCGGGGTTATCCAAGAATGGGGCGCATAGTTCATAGAGACAACCATCAGGTACCGATGCTTTGATCACCTGCATGACAGTACCTAACTCTTCGGTCACGGGGGCAAATACTTCCTGCAGACTCACTGACATCCTCCCTATATTCTTGACGGTATGGCTGCCTTAGAGCCTCCCTCTACATCAAGAATGCCCCGTTACCGCCCGTTTTAACGGGTAAAATCAATCCATCATCCAACACACGGCGTCATGGTTTTTCGAGATCCGCCTATTGCCTTGATTATGGCACATCGGAGCTGAGAGAGATCGTAGGGCTTCTGTAAGAAAGAACAAACCGCTAAACAGCCCTCCCTGTCTGCCGTTCTTAAGCTCTCACGAGAATATGCACTGGTCACGATTATGGGTATGTCCCTGAGAGTCGGGTCTTTCTGCATTCTTCTAATAATAGAAAACATTGGCTTGTCACTGGAGAGAATCAGATCTAGGACCAAAACATCAACTGAACACGTTTTTAGCGCAAGCCATGTCTCCGCCTCCGACTCGGCTTCTACGCAGCTAATCCCGAACGTCGCCAAGTAATCCACTACCACCCTGCGAAGCACAAAGTTGTCCTCAGCAATCACAACACAGGTTGAGCTCAAGTTTCACAGTCCTCCCTTTCGTGCGCTGCTGGACATCACCTACACCTACTTACTTCGCAATACTCTGACACCTTTTGCGGTTAGTATTATTTATCTACAGCTAAATTCCTCCTTACCCTTTCGCTTTTTCTTTTATTATTTCAAACAGGATCCGGCGCTTCACCTAATTTGCCAGCTTCTAGAGTCGCCTCCTGCAGATGTTTGTATTGGATAATAAAGGGGAAATAAGTTTGCAAAGGAGGAATCAATGATGCGAACTATGAGGTTGGGAGCAGCAGATTTGCAGGTTCCTGTGATTGGCGTTGGCTGCATGAGGATTAATTCTTTGACTAAGCGAGAAGCGGAAGCTTTTATCAAAGCAGCTTTAGAAGAAGGAGCCAACTTTTTTGATCATGCGGACATCTATGGAGGCGGCAGCTGTGAGGAGATTTTTGCAGAGGCCATCCATATGAACGACGATATCCGAGAAAAGATCATCATCCAATCCAAATGCGGAATTCGCAAGGGCATGTATGACTTTTCTCGGGAACATATCCTCCGGGCAGTAGATGGGAGCCTAAAACGCCTAAAAACCGACTATCTCGACGTCTTGCTGCTTCACCGCCCCGACGCCTTAGTAGAGCCTGAGGAGGTTGCAGAAGCTTTTGACGAGCTTTGTACCAGCGGTAAAGTCCGGTATTTTGGTGTTTCTAACCATAACCCCATGCAGATTCAACTTCTTCAAAAGTCAATCACACAGCCAATTGTAGCCAACCAGCTTCAGTTCAGCATAGCCCACGCTACCATGGTCAGTGCCGGTATCAATGTAAATATGGTTAACGATTGGGCCGTCGACAGAGACGGCAGTGTATTGGACTTCTGCCGGCTCCATGATATCACCATCCAACCTTGGTCTCCATTCCAATACGGGTTCTTTGAAGGTGTTTTCTTGGGAAATGAGCGGTTCCCGAAGCTGAACCAGAAAGTCCAGGAGATTGCTGACAAGTATCAGGTTTCCGATACAACCATTGCCCTGGCTTGGATTCTTCGGCATCCTGCCAAGATGCAGCCCATCATCGGCACTATGAACATCGGCAGACTCAAGGACTGCTGTAAGGCGGCTGAGATCCACCTTACCCGGGAGGAGTGGTATCAAATCTATCTAGCTGCAGGAAATACCCTCCCGTAGTCCCACAACTTAACAGCCTATCCCTACCTTAGAGATCATGGGGCAGAGGCCGTTCTCCATGTGGTGAGGGGAAAGCGGCCCCTGCCCTTTGTCTCCCCTGATTCTCCACATCTTCTCTGGGACCGATAATGCCCGCTACAAATCACGAAGAGCTCCCTTCAGTTCACCTGAGCTGTATCATCGCCCTGACAAGTGCCAGTCTACGAACACCTCCGCAGCTTCTGTATACATGGGAATACATCCAAATACTTACGGACTAGAAGGAATTTTAGTCTTTAACTAGAATGATCTCTTTAGTTCAAATGATCTGCCGCGCCGGTCTTTGCCGTAATCAGCCGCATCAATACAGGAAGGGCTAAAGACAGAACATTTGGTGCGCGAGTACAAACTTAGGTAGATTCTAGGTCTTTAGGAGGTGATAACCGCCCCGTTTGGAGGTGTACATCAAGATGCCATTGGTGTTGTTTCCTTTCAGAAGAATACCAGAACGCATAAGGAGGGCTTTACAGGTGAACAATTGGAGAGCCTTAAAGGTATTCGCCCTGATGTTGATGGTGGTACTCGTACTGGGAACAGTTGGAGTCAGTGCCCAGCGGATACCTCGGGAAGAGACCCTCTACATTGCAGGCCAGCAGTGGGGACCACCAACCAACTTTAACCCATACGGTAAAGGAGCAATTGCATGGCCAGTCGCCTCTAACTCGCTGTACGTCTACGAAACAGTGTACGCCTTTAACCTCATTACCGGCGAGATGGACCCAGTGTTGGCGGAAAAGTATGAGTGGATAGAAAACGATATGG
>JAAYGR010000224.1 GCA_012727675.1 Bacillota bacterium | reverse complement strand
TCGTATATGGACTCGGTCCGAAGCTTTGCAGCTTCAGTTCCGGCAATTGTTGATTCCCAGCTCGGTGCCAAGGCAGTGACAAAAGGTGCATGGGTTGAGGGAAAGAGAATTCTGGAAGGGGTGTAGGAACTGCCGCCAGGCGCCGCCGAATTGGGGCATAGAGCTGGGCGTTGTTGGTTTTCCACTGGCCCCGTGAATCGAATGTGAAGAGCGTATCCTGTTTACATATGTTGGTTGACACTGGATCTATACTGGACACGCTCAGTAGTTGAGACAGAATGACCGTCCTCAAAAGCCGAGGGCGGTTTTGTTTATTACAAGTAAACGATCTCGCCCACTTATCGAAAGCCGATAAGAATAACACTGGTTTGGCGAAGGCTGACTCGCAAGTTACTAACGGAATGGGCTAATGCATTTTGGAAGAGGCCCATGAAGGATATAGAAATGCTACAGCGAATTACAGAAATATAACGGTTGGCCGTAAAGTATAAACGTTAACTACTGCAGGCTAACTAGTTTCTTTGCCCCTTGTTTAGATTTATAGATTCTGGTGTATTAACAATTAGAGAGTACAGAAAATTGCTGGCACAACATGCTACATAGGAGGTCAGTCATGATAATTAAGCAAGATGACCGTCTGGTATTTACCTATGATGGTGAGAAGCTGGTGATAGAACCTTGGGGCCCCAATGCTTTCCGAGTACGAGCTACCAAGTTAGCTGAAATGCCCGCTGAGGATTGGGCACTGCTGCCAAGGTCGGGGGGAACATCTGAAATCTCAATTTCAGAAGACAGTGCCAGCATTGTAAACGGCAAGATTAGGGCGGAAATAGATAAGTTAGGCACTATCACTTTTTACAACCAAAAGGGAGAAGTTCTGCTTAAAGAATTCGTCAGAAGTCGAAAGGGCCTGTACGAGCCCAGCTTGCAGGGGAAAGTTCTTATCTCGGCGCTTGAGATTGAGGCCCGTGAGTTCACGCCTATCCTGGGCGGAGATTATTCTTTGACAATGCGGTTTGAGTCTGACCCAGAGGAAAGAATCTACGGGATGGGGCAGTACCAGCAGCCTTTCCTAAATCTTAAGGGTTGTGAGCTGGAACTAGCTCATCGGAATTCACAAGCCAGTGTACCGTTCATGCTTTCCAGTTTAGGGTATGGATTTTTGTGGAACAATCCAGCGGTTGGGCGGGTTACCTTTGGTAAGAATATAACTGTTTGGCATGCTGTATCCACCAAGGTTCTGGACTATTGGATCTGTGCAGGCGATACTCCCAGGGAAATTGTTGAGACCTATGCCAAGGCTACAGGGACTGTTCCCATGATGCCGGATTACGGACTTGGTTTCTGGCAATCGAAGCTGCGCTACCAGACACAGGATGAGCTGTTAGAGGTGGCCCGGGAATATAAGCGCCGAGGCCTCCCATTGTCAGTTATCGTGGTTGACTTCTTCCATTGGCCGATGCAGGGTGAGTGGAAATTTGACCCCGAGTACTGGCCCGATCCTGCAGGGATGGTAAAGGAACTAAAGGAGATGGGCGTCGAACTCATGGTCTCCATCTGGCCTACAGTCGACCACCGGAGCGAGAACTTTAGAGAAATGGAAGAAAAGGGCTATCTGCTTCGCACAGATCGCGGCCACCGCATTGCAATGGATTTCCACGGCAACACCATCCATTTTGACCCCACCAATCCCGAGGCTAGAAAATATGTTTGGGATAAAGTAAAGCAGAATTACTACGACTATGGCATCAAGATATTCTGGCTTGATGTAGCAGAACCTGAGTATACATACTATGATTTTGACCTCTATCGCTATCACTTGGGGCCTGGTGTACAGGTTGGCAACATATACCCTGCTGTGTACGCCAAGACTTTTTATGACGGAATGCGGGCCGAGGGTCAGGAGCAGGTAGTGAATTTGGTGCGGTGTGCATGGGCAGGAAGTCAGAGGTATGGAGCTCTGGTATGGTCCGGCGATATTCATTCATCCTTTGAGAGCTTGCGCCATCAGCTGGCTGCCGGACTAAATATGGGTATTGCCGGAATCTCTTGGTGGACCACCGACATAGGTGGATTCCATGGCGGTAACCCAGACGATCCGGAGTTTCAAGAGCTGTTTGTAAGATGGTTTCAATGGGGGACTTTTTGTCCAGTAATGCGGCTCCATGGAGACCGTGAACCGCATTCTGAGCCCTTAGGAACCTCAGGCGGCGGCGTATGCCCTTCGGGAGCGGCCAATGAAGTATGGAGCTATGGCGATGAAGCTTATGACATATGTGTTAAGTACCTGGAGATGAGAGAGCGAATTAAGCCTTATGTTAAAGAGTTGATGAGAGAAGCCCACGAAAAGGGCACCCCTGTAATGCGGCCCCTCTTCTACGACTTTCCTGAAGATCAAAGGGCCTGGGAAGTGGAAGATCAGTACATGTTCGGCCCGGACCTACTAGTTGCACCGGTACTGTATGCCGGTATGGAGAAGAGGAAAGTCTATCTCCCCAGCGGTGCCAGCTGGCAGGATGCGTGGACTGGAAAGGGATACCAGGGCGGACAGACAATAGAAGTGGAAACACCTATCGATCAAATCCCACTGTTTCTAAGGGACGGTGCAGAGCTTCCAATCCGTGGATGATGGCAGCGTAAGCAAACCCCAATCTTTTTGACAAGCTCCGGTGCCGGTTATGGGACACCGAGACCGCCTGGAGATTGTGAAGGGATAGGGGATAAGCGCTTCACACCGGCCCCAGGCACTGCTTACAAGACGGGAAAAGCACAGTCTGGAAAGCAGAATTGGAGCTTTCGCTCCAACGACCTGGGGCACCGGTGGAGCGATTAGGGCAAGGGGAGGTGAGAGCATCAGCTAAAAGCTGGTAATCTTGGCACTACATATCGATTAGCCAATGGAGCTCCACTTTGTAGCTGCCAAACACAGTAGCAAGACCGAGAAAGGAAGGAACGGGAATAAGACACAGAAACACTGGTCGGTCGAAGAAACAGAAAGGACTTCAGAACCTACAGCGCAGGGAGTTTAAGGAGGTTGTTTCCATGAAGAGAGGCATCTTGACATTGAGCGTAGTACTGCTGGTAGCACTATGTGCTAACCTAGCCGCAGCCGCCCCGGTGGAAGTGACACTGTGGCATTATTTTGAGCACGAGGCCGATGCCTTGGAGAAGGTCGTTGCAGATTATAACGCTATGCAGGATGAGATTTACATCGTTCCTACCTTTGTATCCAGAGATGAGC
>JAAYGR010000223.1 GCA_012727675.1 Bacillota bacterium | reverse complement strand
GATCCAGTTTAGTTGACCTTCTGGCAAGTCAGACAAAACGTCGGGTGGGTTTGGTTAGGCATGCGGTGGTGGGTCAAGGTGTTGTGCAGCTGCGGGAAGAGGTTGCTGGGATGCGGGGGCATTATCAATATGTAATCTTTGATGTGGTAGACCAAACCTCTCTCAAGACAATTGCCAATGCCTTACACCACCTGCCGGTTCTAGGAGGCAGCTCCGCACTGGCAGAGGAACTGCCGGTGAAGGTGAGGGAAAGAGGTATCCAAGACCAAGGTTCCCTGCCTCCGTCCAATGGCATGGGGATCTTGTGCGCCGCTGGGAGCCTTATGCCCCAGACTAAAGCCCAGGTGGAATACATGCGGCAAAGGGGTGCCTCGGTATTCGAGCTGGATACTTTGAAGGTCCTTGATCAAGGAGAGCGAAGCCTGACAATCCAAGACCTTTGCCGCAGGATGGGGGCAGCCCTGCAGCAGGGTGATAATGTGGTTGTGCATACAAGTAATGATCCTGAAGTTGTAGCAAAGACCAAGGAGAAGGGACAGGACCAAGGACAGTCCACCACCGAGGTCTCCCGACTTGTGTCGGAGGCACTAGCAGAGGTAGTAGCTAGTTGTGTAGAGCAATTGGGGCTGAACCGTCTCATGATCGCCGGCGGCGATACTTCGGCGGCAGTCTGCTCTAGGCTGGGGATAAAAGGAATGCGGGTGTGGCACGAGATCGAGCCGGGGATCCCCTCTTGCGTATCTTTGGGCGATAGGCCGTTATTTTTGGTATTGAAATCGGGTAGTTTCGGCAGTCCGGATTTTTTTGCCAAGGCGATAGCCCACTTGAAGGATGGAGGTACGCCGGGCAGTCCCACTGACTAGTTTGGGGATTGGCCTGGGCGGACTTTACTGGAGCTGCTGTGTGACTGGAGCGGCCATGGAGGGAAGGAGTTGGCAGGTAAATATGCGGGGTCTGGCAATAATCCTTGTGTTTCAATTGGCAGGCGAGGTTATAGTAACTTTGACAGGAATCCCCTTTCCCGGCAGGGTGCTCGGCCTAATCCTCCTATGGCTTTCCCTATCCAAAGGTTGGGTGGCAGCAGAATCGATAGAGGCTGCTGCCAATTTTCTCTTGCAGAATCTAACACTCTTTTTTACTCCGATTGTGGTAGGTGCGGTGGTGTATAGGGAGGTACTTACCGCCCACTGGTTTGCCATCAGCCTCGGCCTTCTTCTCAGCACCGCCGCGGGGCTGGTTGTAACTGGTAAGATTGCCCAGCGTTTAGAGAAGGTGGGATCTAAGTGACGGATGACTTAGGTGCTCTGACCGAGATAGTCTCTTCCAAGACCTTCGGCGCAGCTGTTACTGTGTCCGTGTTTTTGCTTGCTCAGCGGCTGCACCGCCGCTATCCTTCCCCGATTACCCATCCACTGCTCATCAGCAGTCTGGGCATCATCTTGCTTCTGGAGGTGTTGGGGATCGAGTACTCTAGGTACAACCACGGAGGAGAGTTAATTAGCTTCCTTCTCGGACCGGCTACAGTGGCTTTGGCCCTTCCCCTTTACCGCCGGACAGAGGAGGTCCGCCGCCGGGTAGTGGTGATCCTTACCAGTGTCGGAGCCGGTGCTGCAGCCGCCATGGTGGTTGCGGCCGGGGTAGTCAGACTCTTGGGAGGAGGGCCCCGCCTGGTTCTTTCCATGATCCCTAAGTCGGTGACTACACCTATTGCTGTGGAGATTTCGGCAATCATCGGCGGAGAAGGAGCTCTGACCGGTGTCTTTGTGGTGCTCACCGGAATCTTAGGGGCTGTGTTTGGACCAGAATTACTGCGGGCTTGCGGAATTAAAGACGAGAAGGCAATGGGCCTTGCGTTAGGAACAGCGTCCCACGGCATCGGTACCGGCCGAGCCCTTAAGGAAGGTGAGACTATCGGTGCCTATAGTGGTTTGGCCATGGGGTTGGCCGGAGTGATTACTGCCATCTTGGCGCCTTTGGCAGTGATTGTTTTTGGATGGTTCTAGGGCGGTGTGCCTCTTTTTTCACGGTGCGTACTCAAGGATATGGGGCAGGGCTCTGTAGGAATCTACTCCCAGGTCCCTTTGCTCAACAGGTTGACCAGGATACTTGATGGTGATCAATGTCCTCACCGTGATGGCATCAAAGCCCTTGATCAGCCGAGTTGTTCCTTTGGGAAGCTGGGGGTTTGCCCGCCTAATGGTCCATGTCGGCTGTCTCTGCAGTTCTTTCAATTGCCACTCCACCTTTGGCGGCTGGAACTGTCCATACAGAGCCACATACAAGCGCCCCTCTACAAATTCAGCCCACAACAGAATAGGGGTGCTCTTGTTGTTGCGAAAGCGGAAGTCCTTTGCACCCCAGGCTACAGTTGCATCCCGCCCGGGAGGTACATAAGTTACCATCATGCTGTGGGGATGCCTTTCAACTACCTGCAGGTCACCGGCGATTACGACATTATACAGGCACGATGCGATTTTGCATACTCCCCCTGCCAGGGTGCCGATAATGTCTGTGCCCATGTAAGTTGGGCCTTTGGCATAACCCCTTTCTGCCGTGAAGGGCCCAATTATGCTGTTAAGGGAGGCGGTCTCACCGGGCTGTACCACAGTCCCTGCCAGGTAAGACGCGGCAATTGCGATGTTGACTTCTTCCTCATACATGGGATCAGAGACTGCGATTCCGAAAGCAGAGATGAGGCGTTTAGCCCCCAGCTTCTCCTGGAGCTGGATCAACTGTTGGGGCTTATCGGTAGACCAGGGAAGGTCGCTCTCGTTGAGATATGCATTGGATTCTTCTTTAGCTGACCAGGATGGGAGCATATGACACCGGCAGTCTGGCCCCGGCTCTGACGAGTTAAACTGGACAACACGCTCCTTGCTCCAGATGTCATGGATAAGCGACTCACTGGTGGAGACTAGGGTAGGGGAGCCGCGACTGTACAATATATACAAGACAACAATGAGCCCACAGGCTGCATAGTCCAAAAGGTGCCTAGCCCTGGGAATTGGCAGCTTTAAGCTCCTTGTGGAGCGGAGTTTTCGCAGCAAGTCCATTTCTCCCCCTTAGAGCAGCTGGTTTTGTGTTTGACGAAATAAATGTATGTAGAGGGAGGGGAGCATATGCGGCTGCTTAAGCTATAGAATTTTCGTTTGAACAAGCTGCCATTCATGTTATAATAGGGGAGGTTTATTAGGATTTTTTTGTAGGAGGAGATTAAATGAAGATCCTTGTTATAAACAGTGGGAGCTCATCCCTAAAATACAAGGTTTTTGACATGACCGATGAAAGTGTCCTGGCCTCCGGTCTTGTTGAAAAAATAGGGGTAGCAGGCGACTCCCAGCTGGTGACTTATCAACCCACAGGCAGAGACAAAATCAAGGGTGAAGAGTCACTGCCAACCCATCGGGATGCTTTGCGGCATGTATTAGAACAGCTATCCGACCCTGAAGTTGGGGTCGTGGACTCCTTGTCAGAGATCCGAGCAGTTGGCCATCGGGTTCTCCACGGCAAGGAGCTTTTTACGGAATCGACACTGCTGACTGAGAAAGAGGTTGAAGCCCTTAAGACCATTATCGAACTGGGTCCTCTGCACATGCCGGCCAACATAGGAGGGATTGAGGCCTGTATGGCTCTCATGCCGGGAGTTCCTCAAGTCGCAGTATTCGATACTGCCTTTCATCAGACAATGCCCAAGGAATCCTATTTGTACGCACTCCCCTATGAGTATTATGAGAAATACGGTGTCCGGCGGTACGGCTTCCACGGCACCTCCCACCGTTATCTGACCCAACGGACTGCGGAACTTATGGGAAAAAGCCCCGATGAGATAAACTTGATCACATGCCATCTTGGGAACGGCAGCAGCCTTGCGGCCGTTAAGGGCGGCAAATGCTATGATACCAGCATGGGATTTACTCCCCTAGAGGGCTTGGTAATGGGTACCCGGTGTGGAGATATAGATCCCGCCATTATTCCATTCCTCGGCAATAAATTGAATCTTTCTTGGGATGAGCTCGATACACTGATGAACAAGGAGAGCGGGTTACTCGGCCTTTCCGGTGTCAGCAGCGACATGCGGGACTTGGGGGCCGCCCGTGAGCAGGGCAATGAACTGGCTCAGATTGCCTTTGATGTGTTTCTCCATCGGCTGGTGGGTTATATTGGCGCCTACTATGTGGAATTAGGAGGAGTCGATGCCATAGTCTTTGCCGGTGGTATTGGAGAAAACGATGCAGAGGTTAGAGAGCTTGTTTGTGAGCGGCTGGCGGTTCTAGGGGTTTCCATCGACCGCGAACTCAATCGCGGTGTGAGGAGCAAGGAAGTTAAGCTCTCCACTGAGGATTCTGCCGTTGAAGTGTGGGTAGTGCCTACAGATGAGGAACTCATGATTGCTAGAGATACACTTGCACTCGCAAGAGAAGCAGTCCAGGCCTAAGGGGTAGATATAGAGCTTCATGGCTCAGGGGCAGATGGGGAACTAAGACGTACTCTTCGGCTCCTGTCCTCAGGCTGAAATCTGCACAACTTGCCTTAGAAATGATAAAGCCTACCCTCTCTATGGGGAGGGTAGGCCTTTGGTTATTTCTGCTTGTCCCTTGGTCTGAAGGTTACGCATTGGGTTTCTGAGGAGTAGTCAGCCTTATCCTGTTCTGTCAAGGAACCAACTTCCATATCGCCCCGGCCAGCACGGCTCGGTGAAGTCTGGATCGTGGCAACTTGGATGGATTCCGCTCGGCAAATGTTGTCCGACCAATAGACACAGTTTTCCACTGAACACTTGATTCTTTCCACGGTATACCTCCTCTGTACGGTGGAGTGTGTGAGCTATTCTCTGTTAGTTTTCCTGAGCTTAGGGACTTTTATTATTTGGCTAAGCAAGTTGACCTGAGCAGCAAATGGATTCGGCAGGTATGAGTCAGAAGTTCTCGGGTTTCCAGTAGGATCCAGGTGATGCAGTATTGGGATCCTATGCAAGGAGAAGCTCCTGAAATAGGAGTTAAGAAGAGGAAACGAGGGATTTATCTC
>JAAYGR010000222.1 GCA_012727675.1 Bacillota bacterium | reverse complement strand
TCCAGCTCATCACTATCGGCAGCTGTAAACATCCGGGTTTTTTCCGATAGATCTGCCACGTAACTCTCTCCTCCGTTTCAATTCTCTACAGGGACCGGCAGTGGTAAAAGACCGCCAGCCTGTTTTTGTAACAGTAGACTTCCGCATATAGCTGGAAATCCCCTGCTGGCATAGCCTACTTCCCTGGTCCGATGTCAAACTAAGTACAGATTAGTTATTTCTGCCTATAGCTTGGCCCAAATGCCCCTTTTCATCCACTGACTGGACAACAAATTCCTTCCCCTAACCAGCTTCAATCAAAAGAAAGGGATCCCCGCAGGCGGCGAGAATCCCTATCCGCTGTCTTGTTAATAATTAAGGAGGATGTGCGGAAAGCTTACTCTAAACATAGCTCTCGGACAAGTTAATGAAAGTCGCCATCACCGTGGATTTCGTAACTCCAGTTTCTGCCGTAATTGTTATCCCAGTTGTTGGCATTATCCCGAAAACAGAAATTGAAGCGTCCGGCTTCTTCTACCTGGACCACAGCAGTCCATGTTCCATCCGCACTTTTTTCCATAGGAATATCTTGGACGTAAGTCCAGTCGCTCCGGCCGAAACCATAGTGCAGATATACCTCTTCAGCACCGGACTGGGCAAGCAATCCCCGGTATTCCACCTGTAACTCATCGCCTAGGGAAACAGGGGTAGGTCGGACTATGATACCATCATCAGGCGCCAGCTGATAATCTCTGGACAAGTCTCTGCCCACCAGTTCTACACTGGCCTCCATATCTTGAGCCTTCTTTTCTTTGCGTACAGCCCATGGAAACCTCATGATCGCCGTCCCTCCTTTTCGGACTGAAAGGTCCTCAGGAGTTAGTTTCTGTTGATATACCACCCATTATGTGGGCACCTTCCACCATGGACGGCAAAAATCGTCCAAACACGAAAAAAGCTCCATCCATACGGATGGAGCCTGGTTTGTTGGTACCCCCAAGGGGATTTGAACCCCTGTCTTCGCCGTGAGAGGGCGATGTCCTAGGCCGCTAGACGATGGGGGCAAGATTTGGCTGGGGGACCAGGATTCGAACCTGGACCCGGTGATCCAGAGTCACCTCGCCTACCGTTAGCAGATCCCCCAGCGACAGTTTGTATTATACCACATTGTCCAAGTGTTTGCAAGCAGTTTCCGTACCGGGAACTTGCGCCTGCGAATCTTAGTATACCAAGAGGCTCTCTGAAGGTCAAGGGTAATTTTAACGTTTTGTTCCAAAGGGTTCATAATGGCAGGATTTACCCTGGCCGCTCTCGAATTTACTTTGGCAGTTCCAGTCCGAAGATAGCCCTTTTGACACCAAGCGCATGGGCTAATATATCTCCGGTTACTTTAAGTTGTGAGATCATCGTATCGCAGTAAGAGGAGTTGGCAGAATGAGTACCGCAAATGTCAGAACACGCTTTGCTCCCAGCCCCACCGGCTTCCTGCATGTGGGTGGAGCAAGAACAGCTCTATTCAATTGGCTCTATGCCCGTCATTATGGAGGCATCTTTGTGCTCCGCATCGAGGATACCGATTTGGAACGTTCCACGGAAGAATCTGTAACTGCCATCCTAGAAGGGCTGGAGTGGTTGGGTCTGACGTGGGATGAGGGACCTGGCTGTGGAGGAGATTACGGCCCTTACTTCCAATCAGAGCGTTTGGATATATATAAGTATTACGTCCAAAGACTCTTAGATGAAGATAAGGCCTATCTCTGCTACTGCACCCCGGAGGAGCTGAAGGCCAGAAGAGAGGAAGCCTTGGCCCAAGGCAGAGATCCGAAATACGACCGGCGCTGTGCCCAACTTACCGATGCCGAACGAAAGGCCTTGGAAGCTGAAGGACGCCAGCCGGTAGTCCGCTTTCGTTCCAATGATGTGGGGACCACAGAGGTCAATGACCTGATTCGGGGGCAAATTATTTTCGAAAACGGAATGCTGGATGATTTTGTAATCCAAAAATCCGACGGTATGCCCACCTACAATTTTGCTGTAGTCATCGATGACCATCTGATGAAGATCACCCATGTCATTCGGGGAGATGATCACATCTCCAACACACCGAGGCAGATTCAGGTCTATCAGGCTCTGGATTTTCCGGTTCCTGAGTTTGCCCATCTGCCCATGATCCTCGGCAATGACAAGACCCGGCTGAGCAAACGGCATGGAGCAACATCGGTAACCGAATACCGAGACCAAGGCTTCTTGCCCAAGGCTATGGTCAACTATCTGGCTCTTTTAGGCTGGTCCTACAGCGCCACCGACACGCTGTTCACCCCCGAGGAGCTGATTGAAAAGTTCTCCCTGGATAGGGTCTCCCGCAATCCAGCAGTTTTTGATATGAAAAAACTGGAGTGGATGAATGGAGTATACCTCCGGGAGCTTGATCCTGAGGAACTGACAGGTTTAGTCATTCCTAGGCTGCAGAAGGAGGGGCTGCTGCCGGAGTCCATTGATGCAGCCGCCCGGGAACGGGTTAAGAAGATAGCTGTATCGCTTCAGTCGAGGATCCGCACCCTGGCAGAATTTGTTCCCTCCAGCCGCTACTTCTTCGAAGATGACATCGAGTACGATCCGGCCGCAGTGGACAAGATCCTGGCAAGGGACTATGTTCCTGACATGTTTGCCATGCTGCTGGACAAACTCATGCAGGTGGAACCCTTTACCGAAGACAATATTGAGCAGGTTTTCTTGGAAGTTCAAGAAGAAGTGGGCCGCAAGCTGGGTGATGTTATCCAGCCTGTCCGGGTGGCTGTCACCGGCACCAGGGTGAGCCCCGGGATGTACGAAGTACTGGCAGCTCTGGGCCGCCCCCGCACTTTGCAGAGGCTCAAAGCAGCTGCTGAAATGGCCAAGGCCAAGCTAGCCGGCAAGGATTGAAACAAGAAGGATTGACACGAGATATAAAAACACCAGCCCGTCGGGAATCCTCCGGAAGGGCTGGTGTTTTTTACGGGGCTTCTCAGCTAGTTAGAAGGCAGAAGACCGAGACGCTGGGCCCTTTTTTCCACTTCGCAGCTGACCTTCTCTTCATCAATGGTCAGCAGACTGCCGTCCTCATAAAGAATGCGGCCATCCACCATGACCATGGAAACATCTGCCCGTTCCCCTGCATATACAACTCTTCCCGTAAGGTCAGAAGCAGGCTGCCAATGGAGTCCATCGGTGTCCACCAGAATCAAATCAGCTTTCCACCCCGGCAGCAGCTGTCCTACTTTTTCCAAATGGAGTGCCTTAGCTCCAAAGTCTGTTGCCATTTTGAGGGCAGTGGTCGCGGGGACTACTGTTGGGTCCTCGTTACTTCCCTTGTGCAAGAGGCTGGCCGTCCGCATTTCCTGCCACAAATCCAGTCTATTGTTGCTAGCTGCGCTGTCGGTCCCCAATCCAATCGCTAGCCCAGCCCCCAGCATCTTGGGCACCGGGGCAATACCGCTGCCCAGTTTAAGATTGCTGGTTGGACAGTGGGCAATCCTAACATCCTTTTCTGCAGCCAAAAGAATATCGGCTTCCTCCATATGTACGCAGTGGGCTGCTGTCACCGGCAGGTCTAGGATGCCGTTTGCTGCCAACATACCCAAGGGAGTCGTTCCGTACCTTGCAGCTATTTCTTCTACCTCGGCAGTTGTTTCCGCCACATGGATGTGGATCGGAACTTCTAGCTGGGCAGCCCAAGCAGCTGTCCTTTGGAGAAGCTCCGGCGAACATGTATATGGAGCATGGGGACCAATGGCAGTAGTAATGCGCCCATCGGCAGCTCCCTGCCACTGCCGGCAGAATCTCACTGCTTCCCCTAAACCCTGAAGTCCACTGCCAGCGGCATCCTGAATCCCCCGGCTTAAGAACGCACGAATACCGCTCTCCGCTGCAGCCTCAGCCACTGCCTCCATATGGAAATACATGTCGGCGCACGTTGTCACACCGCCCTTAATCATTTCAGCAACAGCCAAGAGGGCAGACCAGTAGACATCCTCAGGGGTCAGCTGTTCCTCAACTGGCCACATCTTCTCCTGAAGCCAGGTCATTAAAGGCAAATCATCTCCATATCCCCGAAGGAGAGTCATCCCAAGGTGAGTGTGGGCATTAACAAAACCCGGCAGGACTAAGCGTCCGCAACCGTCTATGATCCGATCCCATGGTCCTTGATGCTGCCTTTTCTCCGAATCCCAGGATATGTGTTCCTCAATAAAAAGAATTTCGCCCTTCTCAACACCGATATCTACCCGGTGTCCCCCTTGAGAACTACCGTCTTTCAGCAAACTGACTACATCACTGATTAGAATCCGCATAAGCTACCACCTTTAGCTGCTGCCGCCTCACTGGGCCTCTTGGTCCCAGCTCCCTCAGCACTTGGTTAAGATCACCTGCTCAAAATCACTTGCCCTAAAAAGCCTTTGCCAGGTTTTCCCCATAGGGCGGTTTGATTATGCCAACATCGGTTATTATCCCTGTAATCAACTGGGCGGGAGTGACGTCAAAGGCCGGATTATGTACCCCAATACCCTCCGGCGCTATCCTATGGCCCAGCAAATGGGTTACTTCCTCCGATGCCCGCTCCTCAATGGGAATCTCCCGGCCGCTGCCCAAAGAGAGATCCACCGTTGATAAAGGTGCTGCAACATAGAAGGGAATTCCATGATGGCGAGCCAAAACGGCGAAGGTATAAGTCCCAATTTTATTGGCGGTATCTCCATTGGCTGCTATCCGGTCAGCTCCAACGATCACCATCTGCACTTTGCCCTGCTGCATCAGCCAACCTGCCATGTTGTCTGTGATCAGGGTCGCCGGAATCCCTTCTTCAACCAGCTCCCAGGCGGTCAGCCTGGCACCCTGGAGAAACGGCCTGGTTTCCGCCGCGTAAACATGAAAGTCTTTGCCCTGATCGAAGGCAGCCCTAATCACTCCTAGGGCAGTACCGTAGTCCACTGTAGCCAGTGCTCCGGCATTGCAGATGGTCAAAACGCCATCACTGTTATTGATAAGTGCTGCACCATGGGAACCAATGGAACGACAGGCCTTGACATCCTCAACGGCAATAGCTTCTGCCTCCAGCCGCAGTGCCTCAATAATCTCGGCTGGCGGCTTATCCCCTTGGATCTTTAGGACCTTCTCCATTCGTTCCAATGCCCAGAAGAGGTTGACCGCGGTGGGACGGGTTCCTGCCAGCTCCTTGATCACAGTTTCCACGGCAGCGGCAAACTGCTCCGGGGATTTATCCCGGTGCTCCACTGCCCCCAAGACCACACCAAAGGCCGCCGCCGCTCCAATGGCCGGTGCCCCCCGCACCTTCATGGTACGAATGGCCTCAGCCACTTCTTCCCAGCGCCGGCATTCTACATATTGGAAAACAGCTGGCAGCTTCGTCTGGTCGATGAGCCGCAAGGTTTCATTGGCCCAGATGAGGGAACGAACTTTATCAGCCATTTTACCGCACCTCCTACTCCCGAACCCCTCCACTGCAGGAGCAGCTGCTTTCTGGGTCGAGCTTACTCAGAACCGCCATCAGCAAGCTCCGGAGATCCTTTGAGGCTTTCTCCATTACTTCATCTACCTCTGTATGGCTCAAAGGCGCTGGTGAAATTCCAGCAGCAAGATTGGTGACAATGGCCACAGTAGCATAGCATAGACCTGCTTCCCTGGCCAGTACCACCTCCGGCACGTTGGTCATTCCCACAAGATCACCGCCTAGGCGGCGATAGGCAGTGATTTCCGCCGGTGTTTCGAATCTAGGGCCCTCAACACATACATAACAGCCCCCGGGATGAACTTCCAGTTCAAGCTCCGCCGCTGCCTCCTGAATCACCTTTCTCATGCTGCTGCAGTAGGGCTCAGTAAAGTCTGTATGCACCACCACACCGTCCTCACCGTCAAAGAAAGTGAAGGGGCGATTCTTGGTAAAATCCAGGAACTGATCCACAGCCACGAAATGTCCCGGTTTCATGGCATCGTTCATAGAACCAACTGCCGCTGTTGCCACGACCTTAGTTACACCAAGCTCCTTTAGGGCCCAGATATTGCCCCGGTAATTGATTTTGTGGGGAGGTATGGTATGACCGCGGCCATGCCTTTGCATAAAGACAACCTCAACCCCCTGGAGAGTACCAATGGAAATATCCACCACTCCATAGGGGGTAGATACAGTTTCCTCCCTGATACTATCCAGCATATCGGGGTCGTACACTCCTGTTCCACCGATTAACGCCAGCCTCGCCATAATCCAACCCCTTTCTGTTTCCGCAGCCAAAGTCCCGATAATTCCTGTTTCTACCAGCATAACACCAAACAGACAGGCCGACAAGAATACAGCCAAACAGAAAAGCACAGGCAACCTTCCCTAACCTGTGCTTCAGTGCTAAATCCCTCGGGAAACTCTATCCCTCTAGCATGCAACACTAAGTCCCTCTAGTCGACGATGTAGTAGTACGCGGCAATTTCCTCACTGGGAGCTTGGTGGAGATAATCAGCCAATTCATCGATAATGCTGCGGTCTACATGCGGCAATCCAGGATCTAAAGCCCGCCGACATACCGCCAGACTGGCATAGGATTCTGGGTGACTACTGATGAAGTCCAAGATTCGTTGAACCTGTTGGCTTCGCTCCATTTATGCGCCGGATAGTCTATAACCGCACCTATCCGCATCCTCACTCCTTTGCCAGCACTTAAGGTTTGGATTTAGTTTGCAGCAAACGGGATTTCCTTATCCCGCGAAAAGTTGGATCCAGACTTCCCTGTTCCGGGGTCCGTCAAATTCACAAAGATAAATACCCTGCCACGTACCTAGACGCAAGCGGCCGTTGGCGATAGGCACTTGTAGGGAAAAGCCCATGAGACTTGCCTTTACGTGGGCGGCTGAATTGCCTTCAGCGTGCCGATAGTCACCGATCCAAGGCACCGCCCTTTCCAAAGCCTTTTCCATATCCCAAAGCACGTTGGGATCGGTATTTTCATTAACTGTAATTCCAGCTGTAGTATGGGGAACAAACAGAGTACAGAAGCCCTGTTCTATATTGCTGGCCCTTACTTCCTCCCCAACAAGATTGGTTATCTCTACGAAATCAGTTCGGCCCTTAGTCTTAACTGTAATCCGCTTGATAGCTCCATCGCCCCTTGCTCAGTCAGTCTCCATCTACTCCTATACTTCCACACTCTCCCCAGGCCTGAGGATGTGACAGTCGATCCGCAAGGCCTCCAGCCTTTGGGCAAATTCCTGGGGATCCTGTTTGATCAAGTCAAAGGTATTATAATGCATCGGTATTACCATCTTGGGACGCAGCATTTTTGCCGCCCGAGCGGCATCCTCTGGCCCCATGACGAAGTTCCCTCCGATTGGCAGTATAGCCACATCGATGTCGTACATATCTCCCAACAGCTGCATGTCGCCGAAGAGTCCGGTATCCCCGGCGAAATAGATGGTCTTCTCTTCGGTTCTCACCAGGAAGCCGCAGGGAACACCTGTACAGATAGTCTTTCCGTTTTCTTCTACCGATGAACCGTGGAGTGCAGGAGTCAGCTTTACCCAGCCAAAGGGAAAGCTGTGATCCCCTCCGATATGCATAGCATGGGCCCGGGCTCCCTGTTTCCCGCAGTAAAGTGCCAGTTCGTAAGTGGCCACAATGGGTATCCTAAGCCGCTTGGATATGGCCACCGCATCCCCCAAGTGATCGCTGTGGCCGTGGCTGACCAAGATTGCATCAGCGTTAACATCATTAGGACTCAGGGCAGCCATGGGGTTGTCTCTAAGGTAAGGGTCGAAAAGAATCTCACCTTGTGCAGACTTCACGTGAAAACATGCATGTCCAAGAAAAGATATCCGCATAGCGAGAGCACATAAGTAAGTGCCCCATTCACCTCCTGACTAAATACTTTCCCTCATCAAACCAGGCCTTGAAAACCTAACTGCCTGAGAGCTTCGTAAAGAACTATGGCCACTGAATTGGCCAGGTTTAGTGACCGAGCCCTCTCATTGGGCAGCATAGGTATCCTAATGCACCGCTCGGGATGAGCTGCTAAAAGCTCTTTGGGGAGCCCTTCGGTCTCAGGGCCAAAGATCAAAAGATCACCTGGATGATAGGATACATCTGTATACCACCGCTGTCCCTTGGTGGTGGCATAGTAAATATGGGCACCTTGATAAGCAGCCTCTATTTCTTCAATGCTGTCGAAAAAGTGGTGTTCCAATAAGTCCCAATAATCAAGCCCTGCCCGCTTGAGGCGGCGGTCATCAAGAAAAAAGCCCAAAGGACGGACAAGATTTAGGCTGCAGCCGGTAGCTGCACACAGTCGGGCCACGTTTCCTGTATTGGGAGGAATCTCGGGATTCACCAAACCTACATGCAGTAACGTCCTTTGCTCTGAAGCCCTGCCGCTTTCATCCATGCTCTGCCACTCCCAACGTTCCCAATATTGCCAGATATTCCTAGGCCCTATCTTATTTTCGCCAAAGACTATTGTTCCCCTCCCGTAAGTACCATGATTCCCGCAGCAGTCCGCCGGTCCAGAGCAATCCGGGCTGCCCCAGCCTGGATAATATACGCCGGCTGCCTCCGCTGCACCACCACCTCGACACCGGGCAGCAAACCGCAGGCTGCGAGGCGGCGTACAAGCAGCCAATCCTCCGGCAGCCGGAGGATGATGCCTTTCTCCCATGGAGACAAAGCTGCCAGGGACACCACTTTCTCTGTCTTATAACTCCTCCCCGCCATTTACATCATCCCCAACAAGCTTAGGCAGCGGCTCAAGGCCATGCCGGCCAGAAAGGCCAAGGGCACTACACAGGCAAGGATGGCCAAGGCCGTCCCTAGACCCCGTTC
>JAAYGR010000221.1 GCA_012727675.1 Bacillota bacterium | reverse complement strand
TCAGTGCCAGGAGGTTAGTCTGCTCTGCAATAGCTGTGATAGCATTTACTATGCTGCCGATCTCCTCAGAGAGAACACCCAAGCCCGATACCTCATCGGCCAGACGCTGCATATCCTCGCTTAATTCATCAATTTGTCCCACGAGCGGCATTTCTTCGGGCCAATACGGCCCCTACAACTCGGTTGTTATCTACAATGGGGACAGCGTACATGAGAATAGTTCCATTAGTAATGCGGCTTACTATTACGTCCGAAACAGAGGCTTGCCCATTAAGTGCCCGGATCACATAATCACGGTCTGCCAGGTTTCCGGTACTGCCGTCACTATATTTGGCAATGCCGTTCCGGTCAATTATTCCTATAGCTAGAAATCCCGATAGACGTTGAGCCTCTGCTTCAAGTACTGGTCTTTGCAGTTCCCAGTCCATACTCTTAATTTCAGGTCTAGCCGCGATTGCTTCTAGAACTGACAGATGGATCCGGAACTGGCTTTCTATGTATTCACCGGCTTTTAGTGCCTGCATTTCTAAAGCTGTCTCGACCTCTTCTATCACTGCTGAAGAACTATATCTGTGAGATAAGAAACCTAAACCGCCACAAGCCAGAATCAATAATACACCTATGTATACTGCTATCTTGACTGCTAGACTTCGTTGATAGAACACTGCATAACTCTTCTCTATCATTAGTTTGATGTTTGCTGCCTCTTAGATTAGTCTGAAACCTATACTCGCTCACCTCCCATACAATAATGTTGTATCTTCTGGCTCATTGACAAGGCTTAGTTTCTTAGCACAAGACCTAAGTATTACTTGCGGCACTGATCGACAAGATTTCTTGAGAAGTCAATTGCTATTTCCGCTGGAGGAATCTTTTCTTGATGAAGACTGCTGCAATTACTAGAGCTATGAGCCCGAAGACCATCAGCGTGATCAATGAATAGAGGTCAAGGTATGAAACCACAATCTCCCAGGCCTCGCCTGCCAATCTACCTAAGTAAACAAGAACGGTATTCCAAATCAGGGTACCCAAGATGGTTAGCGGTAGAAAAACTGCCAGCTTCATTTTGGCCATACCCGCTGGAATAGACACCAAGCTCCTTACTATGGGAACAAACCGGCACAGGAACACCGCCCTGCTGCCGTACCGATGGAACCATTTGCCGGCCCTGCGCACATCTTCCTGCCTCAGCCGCAGGCTCCTGGCTACTTTACTGTTAAACAAGATCTCCAATCTCTGGGCATTCAGCCATCGGCCAAGGGTATACAAGACGAGGGCGCCCACCACCGAGCCTGCTGTGGAAAAAAGAACCACACCCCATACAGTCATGGTGCTGTAGGTAGTCATAAATCCGCCGAAGGCTAGGATGATCTCCGATGGTATCGGGGGGAAAAGATTCTCAATGGCAATCAGCAAAAAAACACCCAAGTAACCGTAGTTGCTGATGATATCTATAATAACTTGTTGCACTAAATCTCCCCCCGTCAAAGGTGCAGGTCTTGGCTGTAACAGTCTGCAGTGTTCTCTATGTTTCTTGCGGCAACGACAGTTCTAAAATGTCTCTGGCCACTATCACGCCGCTGGCTGATGCTTGAATTAGTCCTCTAGTGACTCCAGCTCCATCGCCTATGGCGTATAGGCCTTCAATCTCCGTAGCCATATTGGGTTTAACGTCTACCCTGGCGGAATAGAACTTGACTTCAACTCCATACAGCAGGGTATTTCTAGAATAAAGACCGGGAATGATGTTATCCAAGGCTCTTAAGGTTTCCACGATAGACATTAAATAACGATGGGGCAGCGCATAGCTGAGATCTCCAGGCACAGCGCTTTGCAAAGTGGGAATCGTTGTTGACTTCTTCAGGCGGTCTGTGTCTGTACGACGGCCCTTCAAGAGATCACCGAGGCGCTGTATCATCACCCCGCCCCCGGTCAGCATGTTGGCCAAGCGGGCTATATATTTCCCGTATTCAATGGGTTCTTTGAAAGGTTCGGTAAACCGAGTAGAAACTAAGAGGGCAAAATTGGTGTTGGGTGTTCGCAAGCTGGGATCTTGGTAACTGTGGCCGTTGACCACAGCTAAGTCTCCTTCATACCGCTCCTCCGATACGACACCCCCAGGATTCATGCAGAAGGTGCGGACTTTGTTATCAAAGGTATCGGAGTAGTATACCAGCTTAGCTTCATAGAGTTCTCTTGTCAGGTGATCTATGATGGCATTGGGAACCTCTACCCGCACCCCGATATCTACCTCGTTGTTCTCAGTTTTGAGACCCAGACGGCGGCTTTCATCCAGCATCCAGCTGGCACCGCCCCTGCCGGGAGCAGCAATTACGTAGCGGGCATTGACCTCAACGGGCTCTTTACCCTGCTGCTGCAATCTTACCCCTGCTGCTTTGCCATCCTCCACCAAGATCTCCAGGACGGTAGTCAGCTCCGAAAACTCAAAACAAGAGTGCTGGATGAGATACTGATACATGCTTTCCAGAACTTCCAATGATTCATCGGTCCCCAGGTGGCGCACTGGACAGGGAATCAGCTGGATGTTATGTTTCGATGCCTCGTACATGATATCTTCTACAGCTTTGTCGTTCAGCCCATGAACTACACCGGAAGCCCCAAACTCCCGATAAATACCGTCCACATAGTCAATCAGACTCTGGACGGTTTTTTCAGAGAGATAATCAGTTAGCCTCCCCCCTACACTAGGGGCGAGACTCAGCTTTCCATCACTGAAAGCCCCGGCACCAGCAAATCCACTGGTAATGGCACATGGGTCGCATGAGCTGCAGCTCCCCGTTTCTCGGGCCGCGCAAAACCGCTTGGCAAGGGAGCGTCCTTTATCTACCAAAAGGATGGACAAATCAGATGTGTTGCGGACCAGCTCCATCGCGGTAAAAAAGCCGGCGGGGCCGGCACCAATGATAATAACATCATAGTATGTCCGCATGTCTTCTCCTCCCGGACTGGTTCTTCTTCTGGACGAATAGGTGCCCAACGGTATCCAAACTAGCCAACAGCACATCTTCCACCGAGTCAATGTTGCGCTCCCGGAGCTGGGCAGTTAACCACCCATAGTCTAGTCCCGCATACCGAAGGTTCGCTTTATTTACAACTCCGTCCGCGATTAAAACCAGGGGCAAACCCTCGGGTTCTGTCTCCACACCTATGTCAGCCGGGACCACGGGACGCCGCTGAGACTTTGGGATCACACTCAGCTCCCCATTGGTCTCCAAAATGGCCACCTCGACATCGGCGATGTTGCTGACACCCTTGAGACGCAGCTGCAGCATCAGGTCACCGAGATTATACCTAATGCGCCGCATCTCGCTTTCGATGATTTCCCCACCACGAATTATAATGCTTGGGGTTCCGGTAAGCAAGACCCGCATCATATCACTCTTCAGAGTGATATAGGAGACTGCAATTTCAGCAACTGTAAGGGTGAAGATCGGGACCAAAGCTTCTATCATGGAAATCTCGGGGTTCTCCATGGGTACAGCTGCCAGTTCGGCTATCATGATGGTGACAACGAGATCGAAGGGAGAGAGGGCCCCAATTTCCCGCTTGCCCATGATCCGCATCAATATCAGCAGAACTGCATAAAAGGTTAGTGTTCTAGCCACGGCAGCACTTACAGTCACACTTCTGGCCTCCCATTGCCCGTTCCTGCCTTTTTTCCACAACCAAGAGGCCGGCAAGGGGTCTCCTAGACTGATAGGCTCAGAGCGAGCCTGCGCCTGCCGGCGAAAAGCTTAGTGCCGGCACGGCAGCTCGAACTACTCACGATTTCGAATCAGTTCTGGAGACATTGCCGACCTCAAGTAAAGTATGCCTGCTTAGGGGATGAAATATTCCACTTCCAATATGGTTATATTGACACCTCACTGTAGAGGACTTACCGCGGCACTCGGGGGCGGCCAGCCGCTGTGCCGCCATTTCAAGACACGGAAAGTACCTCTTTACACTCCCGGGGTTTCGGGTTATAATAAAGCTACAGCAATTGATCCGGTCGCATAGCTCAGTTGGTTAGAGCGCTACGCTCACATCGTAGAGGCCTCTGGTTCGAGTCCAGATGCGACCACCACAGCACAAAACCCCACCGGGATCAGGTCCTAGGTGGGGTTATTCTATTTCTATCCTTTGTATTCTTCTTTAGCAGTCTCTGGGCATAAAAAACCCTTACTGCACGGTTACAGTAAGGAGCCAGATGGAGCCGGCGAGCGGACTTGAACCGCTAACCTACGCATTACGAATGCGCCGCTCTGCCGATTGAGCTACGCCGGCAAATAAAAATGGAGCGGATGACGGGATTCGAACCCGCGATCCTCGGCT
>JAAYGR010000220.1 GCA_012727675.1 Bacillota bacterium | reverse complement strand
GCCAATAATTTCGTCTCAACCAGATTTCGGGGAAGTTCTTTGTTTTCATACTTAGATATACTGCAGGAGCTTAAAGCAGAGGATGTGGAGCGCTGTCTGGATGAGCAGCTGACTGAGGAGCGGATGTCAGTATCCATTGTCTGGCCCCGTTCGTAGAGCTGTCGCGGGCCTTTGCAATTGGTGGGTTTCCTTCGGAAAGCTGCCGGCAGGGATGATGGATAATGATGGAAGATAAGAAAACCATCAGGAAGAAGGTCTTGGCCGCCAGGGACAGGCTGACCGAGGATGAGCGGCGGCAGCTCAGCCTTAAGATCCGGGATCGGTTTTTTGCCCTGCCGAAGGTAGCTGCTGCCCGGCGGGTCTTGCTTTTCTTAGCCTTCGGCAGCGAGGTTGATACCTGGCTTCTCTTAGAGCAGGCTCTGGCCCTGGGCAAGGAAGCGGCAGCTCCTGTCACTTTGCCGAAGACCAAGGAGCTGGTATTTTACCCTATCCGCACCCGGGATGAGGCAAGGGAGGGCCATTGGGGGATCCTTGAACCAAGGCGGGAAAGTGAGCCGATCTCGCCGGGCAGTCCAGATGTTGTGGTAGTTCCAGGGGTTGCCTTTGACCCAAAGGGCAACCGTATCGGCTACGGAGGCGGGTACTATGACAGGTTCCTTGCAGGGAAAGCTGCCAGCGCCTGGAAGGTCGGGATTTGCTTTGACCTTCAGCTTCTAGAAGATCTTCCCCGGGCAGAGCATGATGTGCCGGTTGATGCAGTGGTGACTGAGACGAAAACCATTGTAGTTGGCAGGGATTAGGATACATATTCACTGGGAAAGGGAAATGTCCAGCTGGAGATGAACCATCTAAGGGGGGATAGACCAGGGGGAGGGTTTTTGGTGTTTACGAATCAAGGGGAATCGTCGCTACTTCAAAAGCTCGCCGGCAATCCGGTCATTGCAGGAATCAGGGATCCCAAGACGGTCAGCCTCGCAATCGATCGGGGGATGCAGGTGTTTTTTATCTTAGGGGGAACCCTCCTAGAGCTGGGTCCCATGGTTGCTACCATCAAGGATGTGCCGGGGTGCTTGGTCTTTTTGCATATTGATTTGATTTCCGGAGTGGGAAAAGATGCGGCTGGTGTTGAATACCTTGCGAAGACTCTGCCGCTGGATGGAATTGTCACTACCAGGAACCACTTGATCCGGGCAGCCAAGGATGTGGGGCTCTTGGCAGTCCAGCGTTTGTTCGCCCTTGACTCAGAAGGGGTGAAAACGGGACTGACCATGATGCGTTCGGCGAAGCCCGATGCAGTCGAGATTTTACCGGCTTTAGTTTTGCCCCATCTGGCAGATCGGCTGCCGGTCAGCGAAATGCCTCCCATCATCGCTGGAGGCCTGGTGGAAACCTGGGCTGATATAGATGCAGTTCTTCAGGCCTCGGCTGTTGGTGTATCCACCAGCAGGACTGAGCTTTGGGATGCATTCATGGGAAAACGGAGTGCAGTAAGATAAACTTACCTTGAGAAGAGACCGGAAAGGATGTCGCTGAGATTGAACCAGATGCCGTTATATGATGGGTATATTTTCGATCTAGATGGAACTATCTACTTGGGGGAAAACTTGATTCCCGGAGCCGACCGGGTCATTGAGGAGCTTCGGGCAGCCGGCAAAGGTGTAGTCTTTTTGTCCAATAAGCCAATTGAAACCCGTTATGATTACGCAGCTAAACTCACCCGCCTGGGAATTCCTACAGATGTCAGCAGTGTCATCAATTCATCTTTCGTCTTAGGACAGTACTTGCGGCGGGAGGCTCCGGATTGTCTTTGCTATGTTATCGGCGAACAGGCTCTATTAGATGATCTCGATGAAGCTGGAATCAGGTACATACTGGAGCCGGAGAAGGTGGATTACCAGGTGGATTATGTGGTCTTGGCCTTTGACCGGACCTTTGATTACCAGAAGCTCAACCGAGCTTTGCAGTGTGTCAAGAAAGGAGCCCGGATCATTGCCACCAACGGCGACCGCACCTGTCCCGTAGAGGGCGGCGAGATACCCGATGCCGGCGGCATCATTGGTGCACTGGAAGGCACATCGGGCAAGAAAGTGGAACTCATTGTAGGCAAGCCTAACTCCATGACCCTCAAGGTGGCTTTGGATCTGCTGAGGCTCCCTCCGGAGCGGTGCTTGATGGTGGGGGATCGGATTGAGACAGACATTCTCATGGGGAATAACTGCGGCTTGTCCACAGCCTTGGTGATGACCGGAGTCACCGATCAGGAGACGTTGGAGGCTTCGGAAATTGAGCCGGATTACGTACTGAGTTCGGTGGCTGAGCTTAGGACGAGGTAAGGGGTCTAACAGATTGAGTAACTGAACGCGGGGAAATCTAGAAGCGGGGGAGATGAGGAATTGCGGGCCTTTACCAGACGGAAACGGTGGTTGGAACTTGCCTTATCCTGCCTGATACTGATTGCCGCAGCGCCCTTATGTGGGGGCAGTGTATTGGCTAAGGAAGGCCAATTGGGTTTAGACGGCAACGGCATCCTGCGGAACATGGCTGCCCAATTCAGCGGTGCCGAAAACCTGACCGGCAGGGTTACTGTGCTGATTAAGCAGGATGGAGTCAGCGTATCTGTGACAGGGGACCTTAAAATCAAGGAGTGGGAGCAGCTGCGGCTGGACTGCCAGACCGATAATCCCGTTATTCCTACTACCATCATCACCGATGGGGAACTGGTTGCCTATTATATGCCCAATTCGATCAAGCCCCGGATTGCCCACGACCCGTCAGAGATAGGTTTTCCCCTAATCACTGATTTAGCGTTAGCTGCATTTACCCAGCTGTATGAGACCCATGATGGGGATCTCTTGGGAGAGAAGGAGTATTTGGGACGCAAGGTTTACATGGTGCAGGTCCGGCCAGAAGGTTCCGGGGATCTCCTCTGGGGGAAAGCGATGTTTTGGGTAGATGCCCAGAGCTGGCTGCCCCTGCGGGTAACCAATCTCGACACCCCCCTCTTTTCCATCGAGTTTCGGGCCACCGATTGGGAAGAGGATACACAGGGGCACCTAGTTAACCTGACCGGGGAAATAATTGACAGGGGTGCCAACCGGGCGGTCATGGTCTTTGATCTCCACCGGTATGATGGAGGCACTTGGTTCCCCAAGCAAGTCAGCGTCTGGGATAACGGACTGGAGATAACCCAGAAGTTTTCCGACCTTAAATTCAATGTGTCCCTTTCCGATGAGCTGTTCTATGTAGAAGAATTCGAGATCCTGCGTACTTCCCTGGCCAAGGGAGCAGCCTTCTTGGCCTCCCGCAATTGGGAAGCTGCAGTTAAGGAATACGAAAAGATAGTAGCTATCGATCCTTATAACATCGCTGCCCATTCTAATCTGGGATATGCCTATGTCGGGATCGGAGATGAGGCGGGGGCCATTGCCGAATTTGAACAGGTGATTATGTTGGCACCCGATGATCCCCTGGGATACAACAACCTGGCTTATATTTATATAGATAACGGCATTTACCTAGATAAGGCGCTGGAGATGGCCAAGAAGGCAGTGGAGCTTTCTCCGGCTAATGGAGCCTTTCGGGACACCCTTGGCTGGGGATACTATCAGCTGGGTGAGTATCAAGAAGCTGTTGAGGAGCTGACCGCAGCTCTGGAGTTGATGGGAGATACAGAGCAGCCTTGGGATAGGGCATTGGTCCATTACCACTTGGGAATGGCATATGCTGCCCAAAACCATTGGGCCTCAGCCGAGGAGCAGCTTAAGAAGGCTTTAGATTTAGATCCCAGTCTGGATGCGGCTAAGGAAGAACTGAAGCGGCTGGAAAGACAGCGGTCAGTCGATGCTTGATCCTGAGACATTGGGATGAAAAACTAGCCATTTGCGAGGCGGGAGAGGGGGGAGTCCTTTGGCACTCAGTTTGAGCCGGCGGCTGCGGGAGCGCCGGGCTGTAGGTGAGCATGAGCTGTCTATGCCCGGCACCAGGGAGGCGCCGGAGCCGGAATTGGCCTCTGAATTTTTGGGGGGCACCGTAGAGAGGGCCGGGGACTCTACCTACTACCTGATCAAAGAGGACCTGGCTTTAGACTTTCCACCCCTTATAGGGCAGCCCCAGCGGTTAAAAAGGCAGCTGCAGCTGGTAAGGGGCATCGGCCCCAAGACAGAGGAGAGACTCCGGCAGGCGGGGATAGTCTGGCTGGCTGAGCTTTTGGATCATCCCCGATTCGGCAGGGAAGCTGCCCGGGTGCTCAAGGCTATTGATGCCCGGGATGGAGATTGGCTGGTCCGGTGCGGGGCCTCTAATTGGGATGTTGCTGCACTGTTCTCACCGGAAGAGTTTGTTTTTTTGGATCTAGAGACCACCGGTCTTTGCGGAACACAGCCCCTTTTCCTCATAGGTTTGATTTACCTTCAGGGAGGGAAGCTTTGCCTAAAGCAGCTCCTTGCCAGGAGCTTTGAAGAGGAAGCAGGAGTCTTAAGGGCGGCCTTTGAGAGTTTGAGCAAGCGGCCGGTATGGGTATCCTATAACGGCCTTACCTTTGATGAACCTTTTCTAAAGGCCCGTTTTTGCTATTATTTCGGTGAAAGCCCAGCTCCCAGGCTGCATATTGACCTATTGCGGCATGTGCGCCAGCATTATCGGGATTTGCTTCCTAACTGCCGCCTGACCACGGTGGAGGCATATGTTTTGGATTCTTATCGGGCAGATGATGTTCCTGGCTATATGATTCCGGATCTTTATTATCAGTTTGTCATGTACCAGGAACCAGCCCTCTTGGAAGATATCCTCTTGCACAATTCCCGGGACCTGCAGAGTCTAGTGCGGCTGATGGGAGTTATCCAGAGCTTGTGAATGGACCCGGAGATGTATGTTAAGATGTAGGGTGAGATGTATAGGGACCTCCGCTAAAGAGAAACTTACGGTAAGATTTGGCGGACAAGGCCCTTGATAGGAGAGTGAAGATGCTAGTTAGAGACATGGCAGAGGGAGCTCTGGTGCGGGGACATTATCTGCTTACCCGCAAGGAGTTGATTCCCTTTTCATCTAAGCCGGGACGTTTTCTGCTGATGCATATGGCGGATAAGACCGGTGAGATCAGGGGGATTGTTTGGGATCAGGGAGAGGAGCTTGCGGCACAAATTGCCAATGGCGATGTGGTCGCGGTGGAGGGAAGGGTGACGGTTTACCGGGACACCCTGCAGGTGGTGTGCAGCTCAGTGATGAAACCCCTGCCCGGAGAGTATTCCCCTGAGGATTTCCTGCCTTCTTCTAAGCGGAGCCGAGAGCTGATGCTGGCGGAGCTTGAGGAGATCATCCGGGGAATTGCCGATGAAGACTGCCGTTCCCTATTGGAGGTAGTCTTTGTCCCTGAGTTTCTCAAGGCCTTTAGCTGGGCTCCTGCGGCCCGGTCTATGCACCAAGCATATATTGGAGGGCTCTTGGAACATACTCTGAATGTGGTGCGGCTTTGTGAAGGGGTTGCCGCTTTATATCCAGAGGTTGACCGTGACCTTTTGATTACTGGGGCTCTGCTCCATGATATCGGCAAAGTCCATGAGTATGAAGTCAAGGCTGGGATCGAGATCACCGATGTCGGCCGGCTTATCGGACATTTGATCATCGGCCATGATAAGGTTGCCAACGCAATTGCCTTTATCCCCGGTTTCCCTGAAGAAAAGGCCCTGCGCCTGCGGCACATGCTCCTCAGCCATCACGGTCAGCTGGAGTGGGGTTCACCAAAGGAGCCCCAGACCTTGGAGGCATGCATTCTGCACCATTGTGACAACTTGGACAGTGAAGTGAGTAAGTTCGCGGAGATCCTGGCCGCCGCCGGACGGGGGGAAAGATGGACGCCCTATGATTCTCGCCTGGGCCGGTCGCTGTTTGCCGGCGATGATGATTTCCTTGAGCCCGCGGTGGATACCGCATCATCAGAAAGGAATTAGCCATGGATAATGAGCATTATTTCACGTCCCAGCCCACCTCCAAATCTGCTGCCCATAAGGTAACGGCCAAGCTCCGGGGGAGGGAGTATGAGTTTGTTACAGAGGCCGGTGTCTTTTCCCGTTCCCGGGTGGATCAAGGGACCCGGCTCCTAATCGGGGCCCTGCCCCTCCCGACAGAGGGCAGAATGCTGGATCTGGGCTGCGGTTATGGACCGGTGGGAATTGCAGCCGCAAAGGAAGAACCCAATTTAGAAGTTGTGATGGTGGATATAAACCAAAGGGCCGTTGAAATTGCAGCCATCAATGCTCGGCTCAACGGTGTTGCCAATGTAGATATACGGCAGGGAGACGGATTCTCTGTAGTTCCCGAAAAAGACTTTGCACTGATTGCTTCCAATCCGCCGATCAGGGCGGGGAAGCAGGTAGTCTATCCCCTAATGGCAGCCGCCAAGGAACATCTCGCACCTGGTGGTCTTCTCTGTGTTGTCATCCGCACCAAACAAGGTGCCCGCAGCTTAGAAAAATATCTTGCCAGCATTTTCTCCCGGGTAGAAACCATTGCTAAAGGCGGCGGCTATAGGGTCTTTGCCGCGAAAGCCTAACCAAGATTTGACTAATATCCCGGCAGCTCCTGCATAAGTCTGTAGATGGGTTCGGCAATTTGGTGACATATCTACAGACTGGGAGTTGAGGTGTGTGGCCCGGCGTGTAGTCATTATCCTCATTATTAGCAAGCTGCGGCACAAGCTGCTTTATACCCTTTGCGCCGTAGTTCTGGTGGGAACATGTATTGCTTTAGCTGGAGGTCGGTCCTTCCTTTTGCAGTCGGTGACCGGTACTTTGACAGAAAAGGTGGCCGGTCGTCTGGTTGTCATCGACCCCGGCCACGGGGGAAGTGATCCTGGGGCCGTGGCGTCCGACGGCACTTTGGAGAAGGATGTCGTCCTAAGTATTGCAAAGCACCTGGAGGCCAGGTTAAACCAAGCGGCGGTTTATACTATCCTGACCAGGAGCGGGGACGGCTGGGTGAAGCCGGGGCCGGGGAGCAGTTTCTTCGGGAGCAAACGCCAGGACTTGGTTGAGCGGGCAGAGATAGCTAACCGCAGCCAGGCTGATCTCTTCATCAGTATTCACTGCAACAGTTTCCCCCAGTCAATCTGGTATGGTGCCCAAACCTTCTACTATCCCGGTCGAGAAGAAAGCCGGAGGCTGGCCGTTGCTATCCAGACGGAATTGGTACGGTGTTTAGGTCCAAACCGGAGGCAGGCCAACGCCGGGGATTATCGGGTTTTGAAGGAGGCCGAGATGCCGGCAGTGGTGGTGGAAGCAGGTTTCTTATCCAACCCCCGGGAAGCCCGTTTGC
Source organism: Bacillota bacterium (assembly GCA_012727675.1). Classification (GTDB taxonomy): domain Bacteria; phylum Bacillota; class Limnochordia; order DTU087; family DTU087; genus DTU087. The sequence goes on along the minus strand of JAAYGR010000220.1, from coordinate 9,677 downwards.
TGGCTGACCCCAGCTACCAAGAAAAGGTTGCCGAGGCCATCTACTGGGGGATTGTCCGCTACTTCCAGTCGACACATGCCATACCCCGGGGTGCTGTCCGGGAAGAAGCTGCTCCTTTGGAGACCGCTCCCTTGGAGACCGTTCCTTTGGAGGCTGCTCCTTGGGAGGCTGTCCCTCGGAAGGAGTAAAAGTCTGCCTACAAGCACAGCTTGAGTTTCACCCGAGTTTGAAGGGAGGGGTGTCCTTTGGGTTTGCCGATGCTGTCCATAGACATACGGGCTATTTACGAGAACACTGTCAATCTCGTTAAGGTCTGCCGGGAGGCAGGGCTGGATGTCTTTGGGGTGACCAAGGCACTTGGCGGACTGCCAGCCGCGGCCCGGGCCATGTTGTCAGCTGGAGCAGTGGGGATTGCCGATTCTAGAACAGCCAACTTGGAAAAACTGAGAAAAAGCGGCATCGGTGCTCCCCTGATGCTGATGAGAAGTCCCACCACCAAGGAAAGCAGCCGGGCCGCGGCGGTGGCAGATATGATCCTAGTTTCTGCTCTTCCGGGGATAGTGGAGATATCCCGGGCATTAGAGCAGATGGGCACCAGCCGTGAGATTCAGCTGATCCCCATGGTAGAAATGGGGGACCGGCGGGAGGGAATCATGCCGGAACTGCTGAATGATGTGGTTGGAGCTGTGGACAAGCTTTCTGGGGTGCGGATCCGGGGGCTTGCTGCTAACTTTGCCTGCTTTGCCGGAGCTGTTCCCACCCAGGAGAAGATCAGGTACTTGGAAGAGCTGGCGAAAAGTCTTGAAGGAAGGTCGATCGGCAGTCTAGTTCTTTCAGCCGGTAACAGCAGTGCTCTGGGCTTGGTGTTTGAGGGTAAGTGGCCAAGACTCTCTTACCCTGGCCACTTGCGGGTCGGTGAGAGCATTCTTCTCGGTTGGGATATTATGACCAAGGAGCCCCTGCCGGGCTTGAGGCAGGATGCCTTCAGGTTCTATGCTGAAGTAATCGAGGTTGCCAATAAGCCCAGTCTCCCAGAAGGACCTGTTGGCTTGAACGCCTTCGATGAAACAGCGGAGCCGGTAGATCGGGGTTGCCACCTGCGGGCTGTGGCTGCTGTAGGACGGCAGGACATCGGTGCAGGCAGTCTCATGCCTTTGGATCCAGGAATCGAAATCCTGGGGATGACCAGCGACCACACTGTTCTTGCCGTAGATAATGCCCAAAGTTCTATAAAGGTAGGCACCCAAATGGAGTTTCGTTTGGACTACGGTGGTCTTCTTGGAGCTATGACTTCTCCATATGTGGAGAAAATAATCAAAGAGTGATGTTATCAATTTTATAGATGAAATTTGCATACAGCGCGTAAGGAGGTGTGCAGCGGTGGATAGGGATGGTCCCGGCCAGGTAGTTTTGGGTGCATTGGCGCCCCACCCTCCCCTCTTAATCCCCGAGGTGGGAGGGGACCTGATGCTGGAAGTTGAGAATACCCGCCTCGCAATGGAAAGGCTGGCCTTAGCGGTTAAGGAGATTGACCCTGATGTGGTTGTGGTAATCAGCCCCCACGGTCCCCTTCTGCCTAAAGCCATTGGGATTTGGGCCATGGGCAAGTTGAGAGGGGATTTTGCCCAGTTTAGGGCTCCGGAAGTTGCCTTGGCGGTGGAGAATGATCTGGAACTTCTGGCTGCCCTCTTAGATGAAGGACAAGCCTTAAGCTACCCCCTGCGAGGGGTAGATGAAAACATGCTGCACCGATACGGATACCCCCCTGAGTTAGATTATGCCACACTGATTCCCCTGTATTATCTCGAAAAAGCAGGAGTAAAAAAGCCGGTGCTTCCCATGGGTATGGGTCTTCTAAGACCTCGGGAGCTGTATAAGTTTGGGATAGTCCTCCGAAGGGCCGTAGAGAGAACCGGCCGACGGGCTGTGGTCATTGCCAGTGGAGATCTTTCCCACAGGTTGACTATGGATGCCCCAGCCGGTTATTCCAAGAGCGGTTCCCTCTTCGACAGGACCCTTTGGGAGCTCTTGGGCAAAGGAGATATTGAGGGTATACTCAACATCGATGCCAAGCTGCTCGAAGATGCCGGCGAATGCGGCTACCGCTCTTTAGTCATGATGCTGGGCTGCTGGGACGGGAGGTCTATCAAGACAGTACCTCTATCCTATGAAGGCCCCTTCGGTGTAGGCTATGGAGTCTGCGTTATCCACCAAAGGGGGCTTTCTATCCCTAGCCTCGATGAAAAGAAAGAAGGAAGTCAAAATCGCCTCAGACATCCCCTTGTAGAGTTGGCCAGAAGGACGGTAGAAGCCATAGCCCGGGGTGAGCGTCCTCCTTCTCCTAAGGATGTGGACTTACCCGAGGATCTGCCCTCCAGGGCAGCGGTGTTTGTTACCCTAGAGAAGGACGGCCATTTGCGAGGCTGCATTGGTACTTTGGAGCCGGTACATTCCAATCTGGCTGAAGAGGTAATAGCCAACGCAAGGCAAGCCGCCTTTGGCGATCCCCGCTTTCCGACGGTAAAGGTCGATGAGCTTGGGAGAATAACGTACTCAGTCGATGTCTTAGGTGAACCGGAACCTGCGGCAGACGAAAGAGACCTAGATCCAAAGGTATTCGGAGTCATTGTGAGGGCAGGCCGCCGGGTGGGCGTGCTTTTGCCTGACATAGAAGGGATAGATACTGCTCAAGTCCAGGTTGATATTGCCCGCCGCAAGGCAGGAATCGGACCCAACGAGCCGGTGGAGCTGTATAGGTTCAGAGTAGAACGGTATACATAGACAGATTCTTTCAAGCACTGGATGGAAAAGTCTTCGGGAGGGAGATATGTGGCAAGAGAGATGCCGGTAAGAAGTGCAGCCCACTTCACCAGGGAAGGGGAGGGCGTGCGCTGCCATCTTTGCCCCAACAGCTGTCTCTTGATGCCGGGACAAACTGGCCTCTGCCGGGTCAGGGAATGCCGGGATGGAGAACTTGTGACGAGAAGCTACGGCAGTGTGAGCTCCATCGCCCTTGACCCGATAGAAAAGAAGCCCCTGTATCACTTTTACCCAGGAAGCACCATTCTATCTTTAGGTTCCTTTGGCTGCAATCTTCGCTGCAGGTACTGCCAAAACTGGCAGATCTCCCAAAGGTTGGAGGAAGGCCATATCATTACACCCCAGTCAGTTGCGGAATTAGCTCAAGGGTTTCGGAAGGATGACTGCATCGGGGTGGCTTTTACCTACAATGAGCCTACCATTTGGTACGAGTTCATATGGGATGCTGCCCAGCATATTAAAGCAGCCGATATGGCCGTTGTCCTGGTTACCAATGGGTACATGTCTCCCAAACCCTGGAGGGAGCTTCTCAGCCTTGTCGATGCGGTGAATGTGGATATTAAGGGGTGGAGCGGGGAATTTTATCGGCAGATGTGTGGAGGGAGACTTCAGCCGGTATTGGATAATGTGGAAACCGCCGGCGATCTCTGCCATGTTGAGCTGACTTATCTCCTTGTACCGGGTCACAATGACGATGATGAAAGCATTAAGGGGTTTGCCCGCTGGGTCAGGGACCGGCTGGGCAGAAGTACACCGGTACACTTTTCCCGATATTTTCCCAACTACAATTTGGATATTGATCCAACTCCTATTACCACCATGGAAAGGGCCTACAGCTTGGCCCAGGAACGGCTGGATTTTGTCTACTTGGGTAATGTTGCCCTGGATGGTTCTGCCGATACATACTGCCAGAAATGCCGTTCTTTGCTCATCCAGCGGAGCCGTGTCTACCATCCCCGTATTATTGCTGAAAGCGGCCGCTGTCCAGTCTGTGGGGAGGAAGTGCCTTGGATTTTTCAGTAGGTCCCGCTGCCGCTAGTCGCCGAAGTCTGAATTTGACCGCACTAATTATTGCAGGGGAAAACTGTGGAACTGTCGAAGGAAGAACCAGGAAGACTATGGTTCTTTTTTGGTTTTCCAGACTACTGTAACATGGAGGGAAACATATTGAAGCATACGAACCTGTGGCAGGACTACAACCGCAAAGCATGCCAGCGGCAGCTCAAGGCCCGTGTCTTTGCCGCCTTTAATACTAACATCGACGCCGTGGTCCACGTTACCAATGAGCTGATGGAGGAGATCACGGCTAAGGATACCAGCATCGCCTGGGAGAAGGTAGCCAGCGGTTCAGCCAGCCAGATCACCACCGTTAAGAGCAAAGAAGACCTCTTGATTATCCTCAAGGACTGCCTCAGCGGCGGAAAGTCTTTCCATATAGTATTAGAAAACCTGTCCCTACTGGATTGGCTGGATGAGCACTTCGCCGGCGCCAGGGAGAGTATGGGGGGCCAAGCAGGGATTATTGCCAATCAGATGGCTGCCCTGGGAGCCCAGTCTATGGTCTACACACCGCTCCTTTCTCCCAAACAAGGGAAGCTCTTTGCAGAAGGTGTGACTACACCGGTGGTAACTGACGGAGAGCTGGAGATCCTGCCTGTCCCAGAAGCAGTCCGGAAAGATGATGAAACGAAGATTAATTGGATCTTTGAGTACGCCAAGGGCGAGACCATCCGCTTTGGCCAAGAGACTGTAACTACCCCCCGTGCCAACCGGGTGATTCTGGCTACTAGACCCCGGGGTTCGGTGATGTGCTTTGACGATGAGCTGGCAGAACACCTCTCCCAGCTGGGGAAGAGCATCGATGTAGCCTTCATGGCCGGCTACCACTATGCCGAGCCTGTTAATACCTGCGGCCGCACCTTCGACCAGTTCATGGCCGATTCTGTTCAGCACCTTCATGCCCTCAAAGAGCAAAATCCCAAACTGGCAATCCATTTTGAGTATGTTCCCATGAAAATGCCGGAACTGGAGCCCAAGATGCTGGAGGCTATCTGCCAGGAGATCAAGAGTTTTGGCATCAACGAGAATGAGATCAAGCGGGTACTCCGGGAATTCGGTTTTGAAGCCGAAATGGAGGAGATTGAAAGACACGAACGGGCCTACTCGCTGTACAAGGGTGCCTTGCAGCTCTTTGGACACCTAGAGCTGGACCGGATCCATGTACACAACTTGGGTTACTATGTGATGGTCTTGAGAAAGCCCTATCCGGTATCTCCAGAAGAAGTACGCCAGGCCTGTCTGTATGCTTCATCTGTCAATGCCATGAAGGCCAAGTACGGCGGCTATGTCCGGCTGGAGCAGCTGGAGGAAGCTGCGGAACTGAAGCTCTCCGATATCGGTTTTGAGCAGCTGGCGGGCATTGCAAAGGAGCTGGAGAAGGAGCATCCACAGGCAGCTAACCTCTTAACCGATGGATACTTGGAGTTTGATGACCACTACCTACTGGTCGTGCCTGCCCACATCGTGCCGAACCCAGTGAGCACGGTGGGGATGGGTGACACCATTTCTTCATCCTCCTATGCCGCGGAGGTAGCTTCGTAATCTAGGTCTGGAGCACCGATAAAGTATATAGGGGAAAGGATCGAACAAGCAAGAAAGTGCCAGGGAATAACAAGGAGCCAGAGCACGCTGCCGTGCATCTGGCTCCTTGAATGTCTGTACCTTGCGCCAAGATGGCTTGATGAGTACGACTTAAATCAATCTCTTAAGTCAATCCCTTGGAACGAACCGGTTATGCAGACCATTCGCACGGAGACCGATTACATGCAGATAGGCTACATGCCGAGGTAGGCCTTGCGGACCATCTCGCTGTCCATAAGTTCCGTACCTGTTCCCTCCGTTACAATTCTACCGTTCTGGATTACATATCCCCGGTTGCAGAGCTCCAGGGCTTCCAGGACCCTCTGCTCGATGAGGAGAATTGTAACACCGGTCTGGCTGATGGTCCGGATGGCTTCAAACACCTCTTCCACCAGCTTAGGCATCAATCCTAGAGAAGGCTCATCAAGGATGAGCAGCTTCGGGTCTGCCATCAAACCTCGGCCTAGAGCCAGCATCTGCTGCTGACCTCCGCTGAGGCTGCCGGCCTGCTGCCGGGCCCGCTCCTTTAGTATGGGGAAGAGCTCATGGACATACTCCAACCGCTTGGTTATTTCTGCCTCGGAGGTAGTAGTATAAGCCCCCAGTCTGAGATTTTCCGTTACAGTGAGCTTGCCAAATACATGTCTTCCCTCTGGAACATGCACTAGACCCCTGGCGACTATATGGTGGGGCGGCAGATGGTCAATGCGCTCACCGTTGAAGGTGATGGAGCCGGAGGTGACACTTACCACACCGGAGATAGTCCGGGCAATGGTGGACTTGCCGGCGCCGTTGGAACCCACGATGGTCACGATCTCGCCGGGGTTGATGTGCAGGGATACGTCTGTTAGTGCGGGAACTCCGCTGTAACCAGCATTAATTGATGACACGTTTAGCATATTTATCACCTAGATATGCTGATATCACCCGGGGATTGGAGACAATCTCTGCAGGCGATCCCTCAGCAATTTTTGTACCTGACTCAAGCACTATGACCCGGTCAGCTATGGGCATGATAGCCTCCATGACGTGCTCTACGACGATGAGGGCAAGTCCCTCATCCCGCAGAGAGCGGATCATCTGAGATGCCTCCGCTGCTTCCGTGGGCGTAAGACCGGCCATGGATTCATCCAGCATGAGTACCTTTGGTTCGGTGGCGAGGGACATGGCTACTTCCAACCGCTTCTTTTCCGGCAGGGTCAGATTTACAGCTAGGTCATTGGCCCGATTAACCATTCCAACTCTTTCCAAGATGGCCATGGCGCTCTCCCGGGCTGGGGCAGTGCGGGGATGCCGGAGGTATGCTCCCACCATCACATTTTCCAGCACAGTCATCCCCTGGAGTACCTGCACTACTTGGAAGGTGCGGGAAACTCCCAAGCTGCAAATTTGATTGGGAGACCAGTTGGTGATGTTCTGTCCATTGAACTCAACGGTACCGCCATCTACCTTCAAGAAGCCTGTGAGGCAGTTGAAGAGGGTTGTCTTTCCAGCCCCATTTGGTCCGATGAGGGCCAGGATCTCACCGCTTTCCACGGAAAAGGAGACATCGTTTAGTGCTAACAGTCCGCCGAACCGCTTTGTTACGCCGGCAACAATTAGTTTTGATCCCTTAGACATTGACGCCCCTCCTAGCCTGTTGAACTTGGGCTCTGGCTCTGGCCTGGATGTTTCTCACTACTCCCATGAGCCCTCGGGGCTGATAGACACAGATCAGCACAATGAAAGCTCCGTAAATCATCATGTCTATACCGGTTCCGGTGGAGCCCATCCAGGCACGGGTCAACTCAGAGATGGGAAGGAGGATGGCAGAACCTAGAATAGGACCGAGAATGTTCCCTGTTCCGCCGAAGACTGCAATGAGAGCGATAGTGACTGAGATGTTGTGGTTAAACATGTATTCAGGCTCGACATACAGACTGTACTGGGCGAGGAAGGTCCCGCACATGCCGGTAATTCCAGCACTGATGGCGATGGCGATCAGCTTGTAGGAGGTTTTGTTAATGCCCAGAGCGGTGGCTACATCTTCATTCTCCCGGATGGCCTTGAAGTAGTAACCCAACCGGGATCTTTCCATATACCGCATGAATAGGATGATAATACCCAACATGGCAAGACCGATGTAGTAATAGGGCAGCTTTGTGGTGTGGAACTGGAAGGTGCTGAATCCTTCCTTCACCAGGGGCAGCATAAGGCCGGTGGCTGCTCCTACCCGCTGCCAGTTTTCGAACAGGACCTTCATTACCTGTCCCAAAGCAATGGTGGCGATGGCGAAGTATCTTCCCCGGAGCCGGGTTACCGGCAGCCCAATTAAGAATCCGAAGAGGGCAGTAATGAGCCCTGCCAAAACAAAGCCGAACCATGGATTGACGCCGTATTCCACCGACAGATAGGAGGAGACATAGGAGCCCAGGCCGAAGAAGGCCGCTTGACCAATAGATACAAGCCCCACATAGCCTCCTAAAATGTTCCACGCCTGGCCCAGGACGGCGTACAGGACTACCATTACCAAAATATGCTGCAGGAAGCGAGCCTTGATGAAAAGGGGAACGATAATGCTTGCCAGCACTGCAATGGTCAGCAGAGTCTTATTGGTGCGGTTAACATCCTTCATCAGTCAGCCCCCCATCCCAGGAGACCCCGAGGTCGAACAATTACAATTACCAAGTATGCCAAGAATACCAGTGCATACTTGAATTCTGAACCGATCATGAAGCCTCCGACGGTCTCAATGATGCCGATTAGTATTGCCCCGATTAATGCTCCTTCTGTACTGCCGAATCCTCCAAGGGCGACAGCCACGAGGGCGACTAAGCCGAACATGGTCCCCACATCAGGGAAAATGTAGTAGAATTCGGCTAGAAAGCCACCTGCAGCACCGGCACAGGCACATCCCAAACCGAAGGCGTATCCGTTGAGCCGCTCGATATCTATTCCCATGAGGGAGGCCGCCATCCTGTCCAGGGAAATGGCTTGAATGGCTAAGCCAGTTTTCGTTTTCCGCACAAACCAATAAATCAGTCCCGCAACTATCAGGCTGCCGATGCTCGCCATGAGTTTGGGCACTTCAATGAAAACTGGGCCTAACATCTTGATTCCGCGGAAAACTGGGTTTTCAACCATGCGATAATCGGGGCTCCAAAGGAACTGTGCACCGTTGATTAAGAAAATGCTTAAGCCGAAGGTTACCAGAAGGCGAGCCAAAAACGGCCCTTCCAGGACCTTGCCTATAATTCCGTGATACACTATTACTCCAAAGGCGAACATGAGTAGGGCAACTAAAGGACTGCTCAATACCGGGTCTAAACCCAGGAACTTATTCAGCCAGAAGCTGGCATACATAGCGACCATGACAAAGGCGCCGTGGGCAAAGTTTACGATTCCCATAACTCCATAGATGAGGCTGAGTCCCATGGCGACCAGGCCGTATATGCATCCCAGCAGTAGGCCTCCTACAGTCAGTTGAAGATACACGGAGAACCACCCCTGTCATAGTGTGTAGTCTGTCTTCGGCTACTCAGGAGAAGGCCCCGGGGGCCAGCTGTCGCCGGGCCGCCCGGGGAATACTAGAACGTTTATAAGGGGTTATTTCTCCCACCCTGGGAATGGAAATACATAGGGCACAGCGGCCAAGTCAAAGGGCCAAACCACTCGGAACTGTCCCTCTTGTATTTGCAGGTAGAGAGATTTACCCAATTCGTTATCATGGGTCTCAGGATCGAACCTGACGCCATCGTATGGTGAGATAAGGTCATCTGCTGCCATGTTGGTCTCCAGCAGCGCCTTGCGGATGGCTGCCGGATCTGCAGACCCTGCCCGGTTAATGGCATCAGCCACGACGAAGGGAGCGGTAAAGCTCCGGGCAGCATTGGGGCTCATGTCACGGCCGTACTTCTGCTTGTACAGCTCGTTGATCTCAGCCACAATGGGTTTTCGGGCTGCAAGGTCCAGTCCGTAAACAGCACGGACAAAGAAGTACTCACCATCTTTACCGACAGTACTCAGGTAGCTGGGATCTAGGTACCCGGCCATGCCGATGAACATCTTTGGACTGAAGTCCAGAGCCTTGAAGGTCTGGGTAAACAGAATAGCATCTGATACGTAGGAGGCGTGGATGACCACGTCGGGATTAGCCGCCTTGAGTTTCAGAACTTCACTGGTTACGTCAGTTGCCCGGTAAGCATAGGGCACATCTGCCACCATGGTGAAGCCGTACT